>JAGQXH010000306.1 GCA_020436695.1 Lewinella sp.
TTTGAGTGTGGTAACCCAAAGATGACGCTTCCTTATGTTTTTTTCACCCCGCTAACTTTTTAGTAGGGTAGAGTAAGGCAGGTCGATCACTGTTACACTTTTTCTGTCTAAGAACTATAAGGACAGCCATGAAACAATGAAACCCGTGCAGTATTATCTGAAATAATAACAGTGTGCTCGATTATCGACCGGCAAAACAGGTTATTTTATCAAGTCCAAAGTGAAATTAGTCCATTTAGGCTTTTGCTCTGAAAAGCCCATTATTTGACATACTCTGATCGCATCCCCATTATGGGATTTTACATCGACTTCAATTGATGAACAGTTTTTATTTGTTATCCAACGAATAGCCTCTTTCATTAAGGAAGTTGCTATGCCCTTTTTACGATATTCCGGCTTGACGTATAATTCTTCAATAAATCCTTTTCCCCTATCGCTATCTTGTTGTCCGAACCATACATGACCAATAAATTCATTGCCGGTAGCACAGATGTAGTACCTATAATATTCGCTACTTGAGTTTTCCTTCAGATACTGCCTTTCCTCTATTTTTGCTTTATCCGTATCACTTTTTGAATATTTATCCCGGTTGTGTTCATAGTTGAATGCCATGACCAATTTGAATAGTTCCTCAAAGTGTTTTGGTTCATAATAGAAAAAACGATAATCATTATTTTTCATCCACTCAATCGATTTCGCATTTGACAACGGGTCTATCAACTGATTAGATGATTAGATCGTTCCTTATTCTGTCAATTTCCCGTTCAAACTGTGCATATCGGATTACTTGTAAATGCGCTCTATTGATATCCGTGCCCTTATACATTCACCCCAAACAAATACCCCACCAAAGCCGTCAGCCCCATAGCAACTGTACCCCAAAAAGTGATCCGCATAATGGCCTTACCGATATTGGAGCCACCGGTTTTGGCCGCCAAGGCTCCCAGGAAGATCAGAAAGACGATAGCAAATCCGTATAGGTAGTATTCCATCCCACTCAAGGGAAGAAATAGCGTTACCAGCAGTGGTAACAAACCGCCAACTGTGAAGGAGGCACCGGAGGCAAAAGCAGCCTGAATAGGTTTGGCCTGGCTGATCTCATTGATGCCCAGTTCGTCCCGGACATGGGCCGCCAATGCATCTTTTTCGGTCAATTCTTTTGCCACTAACAGAGCCGTCTCTCTCTTCAGCCCCCTTTCTTCGTAGATTTTCGTCAGCATTTCCAGCTCGAGTTCGGGCATTTCTTTCAGTTCCTGCTTTTCTCTCTCGATATCTGCTTTTTCCACATCGGTCTGGGAGCTCACCGAGACGTATTCACCGGCAGCCATCGACAAAGCACCGGCCACCAAACCGGCCACAGTAGCCAGAATGACCGGCTCTCTGGCCTGACTGGCCGTGGCCACCCCGATGGCCAGACTGGCCGTGGACAAAATGCCGTCATTGGCTCCCAGCACGGCTGCCCGTAACCAGTTGCTCCGATTGATGTAGTGATTGTCGAGGTAGGTGTCTAAGTTATTATTTTGCGGTGTCATCGGATAAATATTGCGTTACTCTGGATGAATGGATATAGGTTCAGTGAAATCAGTTCTTTTGTCTGTACAGGAAAGAAGAATGATCACGTACAGTAAGAATAAGAGGAAAATTGTGTTTTCAACATTTTATCGTGATTTATAAAATGGAGACTCCTGTTACAAGCACTGCTTATTCTTCCGCATACCAAAAAACCGCCTGCATCTGTCGCCTGACCTCCTCCGGCTCTATTCCCATTTTTTCCACCCGCAGCAGATTTTTCCCCACCCGGAAATCAGTATTCGGCAGGTAGACCAATATGCCTTCCTCACCCTGATTGGTATGTTCATATTTGATCAGGTCGAGGTTTTGGTACAGGCTATCGTTCACATATACCCGGTGGATCTGCCGGTAACAATCCGTGTAGTAGTCCTGCCACTGTATGGAGACCGATCGTTCGTCAGAATCATCTCTACGGAAGGGGCCGCAGCGGCTGTCAATGGCTGCATCATCCCCTGACAACAAGGGAATAAATACCCGCAGGAAAGGACCGGAGACCACTTCACTTTCCAGCTCGATGGACAACAGCCGGCGCTGATCCACACGCAGGGAAGCATATTGCTCGGGGATCAGGCGATCATCATGGTCATAGTGTTCATGGAGCGAATCCGTCCGGATAAAGGAAAGGAAACGATGATCCATGAAGCGGGCGAAGAAAAAGCCCATGGTCACAAACATGAGTAATATGATCATCCCGGCGTAACGTTTCATGCTCTGGTTGGTCTGAAAGACCATGGCTACATAAGCAGCCGGGCGGGCAAAAAAGTGCAGCATCACTTGGGTAAAGATCTTATAGACAGGATACTGCCATCGCCGCACCAGCGGTCTATCGCGCAAACTTTTGAAATTAGATATCAAAAAGGCCAGTGTATAGAGCACAAATGAAGCGGCAAAGCAAATAGCAACCACATTGCCCACTTCCGTACTGACAAATCGATCCGCCAAATACCAAAGCAGTCCAACGATCACCAGATCGATATTGATAGCCAGAAAGATCATGCAGAGTTGTGCGCCTAATCCGAATAACAGGCTACAAAGGCGATCCAGTTGCCCGATCCATTCGTTGCCGTCGGGGTTGTCTGCCTTGAATTTTTGAATAAAATCCGTACTGTATAATTCGGAATGGTCAGACACTCCGTTGGGGTAGACTGAATTGAGGCCAACAAATCCGATCCATACGGCCCGCAGTACAAAGTGACTGATAAAAAGTAAGATCAGGATGTAGGCTCCGATCCCCAGATATACAAAGAACATGTACAACAGCAAATGGAAGCGGTTGTCGATATTGACCAGCGACCAGTCCATCAACCATTCCACCAGTTCGGGCATCTGCAGGGTACCGTAAATAGCCAGACCGGAAATGATCAACTCAGCCTGCCAGCTTTCTTCTTCCAGTTTGATCAGCCAGGAGGGCTTCGGAGTCGGGGGGGCAGCTTCAGGTTCTATCATCAGATCGATTTGAGGTTGTCCGTAGTTGAAGTTGGTAAGATAACAATGAAATCGGTAATTTCTCTACCTTTGAGCGCGGAAACGATGGCCGGGGATGACCGCATGAACAATGGTAGATTACCTCCGGGGTTTTAACTAAAAACCAACAAGGAAAACCAGATATCGGCCACCGTCAAAAATCACTCGATCTTGGATATTACAACAACATACCGACAGCGACAGCAGGCTTTTCAGCAAGAGGCTCAACAGCTGCAAAAACGCTACGAACGCCTGTCTCTGGTCCGTCTGGCCGTCTTCCTGGCAGCGGTCCTGCTCACCATATTTATCTGGAGCTTTTCGTGGATCGCAGCCTTGTTTTTTGTCGGCCTGTTTATTGCCGCCTTTTACCGGTTCATCGTATGGCACCAGGGCATCCAGGAAAATGCCCGCCATCAGGAGGAACTGGCCCGGATCAATGCTTCCGAAGCGGAAGCACTGGCGCACCAATACCAGCAATTCCCCACGGGAGCGCATTTTCTGGATCTGGATCATCCTTATGCTCTGGATCTGGACCTGTTCGGCGATTTCTCCTTTTTCCAGTATACCTGTCGGGCAAGCACTTCTATTGGACAAGCCCGGTTAGCGGCTTACCTGCTGCATCCGGTTACGCATCCTGAAGTACTGAAACAGCGGCAGGAAGCAATTGCTGAATTAAGGGGAGAACTGGACTGGCGCCAACATTTTCAGGCTTTTGGACGCGAAGCTAAAGACGATCCCATGCACCTGGGGCTGCTCCACCAATGGCTCAGTGATCCGCCCTTTGTAGCCAATAATCGCTGGTTGAAACGGGCTATGTATTTTGCTCCAATCTGGTTTACACTCGGGCTGGTCCTCTGGTGGACGGTATTGCCCTGGCAGATCATGTTGGTCTTTCTGATCCCACCGGCCCTGATATTGCGCAAAACGATCGAGCAGGTAAACTTTACCCATCGACGCACGACGCACGCCGGAGATACACTGGCATTATACGGCAAGTTGATCAACCATATTGAAAGTCATACTTTCCAAAAACCGCTGCTACAGCAACTACAAGTACAATTTGTCCAGGAAGGAAAACCGGCCTCTCATCACATTCAGCAACTGGCCTATATCATCAGCCAGTTGAATGTACGCTTCAATGTATTTGCTATTTTCCTCAATATCATTGGACTGTGGGACCTGCACTGGGTATACCGGCTGGAAAAATGGAAAGCGGAACTGCATGAAGATCTCCCTCGCTGGTTTGAAGCACTCAGTGAAATGGAAGCACTGAGCAGTCTGGGCAACCTCTGGCACAACAATCCGGAATGGGTGATGCCGGAGTGGAGCGAAACACCGGAACTGGAAGCCGTCAATGTTGCTCATCCACTTATTCAAAGAAAAGTCCGAATAGGCAACGATCTGGTCATGCCGACACGAGGGCATATCAAACTGATCACCGGCTCCAATATGGCCGGCAAGAGTACTTTCCTGCGCACTATCGGCCTGAACCTGGTGCTGGCCCAGGCAGGCTCGCCGGTCTGTGCCGAAAAACTGATCTTCCCTACCGTACAGGTATATACCAGCATGCGGACACAGGATGCCCTGCACGAAAGCACCTCTTCTTTTTACGCGGAACTCAAACGGCTGAAAGTGATCATTGAAGCAGTAGATGCCGCCAATCAACCAGATAAAGGGCAGTTGCCTGTATTTTTTCTGCTGGATGAGATCCTGAAAGGGACCAACTCCGTAGATCGACATACCGGCTCGGCCGCGCTCATCCGGCAACTGATCAAGCAGAAAGGCGGAGGGCTGATCGCCACCCACGATCTGGAACTGGGCCGACTGGAGGCCGAGGCCGGCGGCGCCATCGAAAACCTGCGTATTGAAGTGGCCATCAAGGACGGTGAGCTAGATTTCGATTACAAACTCAAAAAAGGCGTTAGCGAGAGTTTCAATGCTACCCTGCTGATGAAACGGATGGGAATACGGATTGATGATTAGGCTATTTGATTTGAGAGTCAGTTCAGCGGGCTGCAGGGCTTTCTAGGTTTTCGAAACTTAGAAAGTCTAACTCGCCGTTGAGGTGTGGACCCGAGCGAAGTCGAGGTCGTAACCCGAGCGAAGTCGAGGGTTAGCGTCCAAATATCCGCTGATCGATCAGACGATCTACCTGTCCGGCCTTCCACACCTTGAGCGTCTCATCGAAACTTCCGGTAACGATCAGTGAATCTCCAGGCAGAAAAGCCCCAACATTGATCTCGTCCAGGTGACGGATCACGCTCGGCAATTCATATACACCATCCTTGCGTAGCTCCCAGTACTTGCCGGCCTTATCGGCTCCGCCGGTAAAGAATCGATAACTTCCGTCTGCACGGGCTCCGGCAAAAGCCACAACATTTACATCAGAAGTGTGCCCCCGGTAATCATCGCGGATACCCTCCAGTTTGTATTCTGGACTGATATCTCCGCCTTTGGTTTCCTGTATCCGGTATAATTGTACGGAATTGTCATAGCTCCCGGTAACTGCATAGCGGCTATCCGATGAAATATCCACCGCTACCACTTTTGAGGTATGTCCCTTCAACAGACGAGGACTCACCGGGTCACCGGAAATATCCCAAAGATAGCCGTTCCCATCTTCGCAGCCACTCAATACATAATGACCGTCTTTGGAAAAACAAACATCCAGTACACTATTTGGATGAGGCAAGGTGATACACCTGGTGGGATCCTGGCGACTGCGCAATAGCACCTTATTTGTATTCCGGTCGGAGATGAGGATGTAATCCTGATTCACATCTACGGCCGAAATGGAAGGTGTTGGAGGAATATGCCCCCGGCCACCACCCCGGTAGTCTTCATTATGGTTATTGCCTGAACGGTCGACCAGTGTAGTCAATGAGTTTTCGGAACCGACGGCAATCCCTTTGCCATCTTCCGTATAGGCCAGGGCTACTATGTCGCCCGGCCGGTCAAATCGCTTAAGCGGTTGACGTACTTTCTTCAATTGATTGGAGGGCCAGTGCCAGAGGTAAAAGTACCCCGGATCATCATAAAGGCTGAAGGCTATCGTATCATGTGCAGTGGTTGTAGCTAATGCACGGACACTATCTTCAAAGATGAGTTCTCTTTCTGCCAGAGGAGCCAGATACCAGATCTTGATGTTCCCGTCTTCGCTACAGGTGACGGCATAGTTGTTTTTGGTATAGACCACAGAACGCAGACGTTGGGTATGCCCCACCAGGCGTTTAATGATCTCTCCTTTATTCGTCCAGAGGATAGCAGTCTGATCCCAACTGCCGGTCAGTATTTTACGCCCATCCGGAGAAAAAGTAACGGAGGAAATAGCGGCCTGATGCCCTTTAAACTCCGTGATCAGCTGGGGGCGTCGCAGGTCCCAGAGTTTAGCGATCTCTCCTTCCTCGTAGGCCGCGATCATTTTTTTGCCGTTGGGTGAATAAGCCAGGCTGGTTACGGTACTCAGGCCGGCCTGATAGGTATTCTGAATAGAGTCCCGGCCGGTTTGGCAGATAAATATCTTACCGGAATTTTCCTTTACTACTGCGTACTGGCCGGGCACGGCCGGGTTGGCGATCAGAAATTTCACCGGGCGGTTGAAGCCGATCTGGAAATCAGCCCATCTTGTCTTGCTCAGGTTCAGCCGGTAGATCAGACTGTCTACCGCCACTAGCAGATCATTGCCGGCCAGGGTCATTTGCCGGATCCTGGGCTCGTGGCCGTTATCCAGAGTTTTGAAATGGTAGATCGTATCCAGCACCTCATCCCTGCCTATCTCCCATTTCAGAATGTTTCCGTTACTGTGCGCCGTAACTAAGGTTTTCCGGTCGGGCATAAGCAACATATCCCTGATCTTGCCGTATTCATTGAACTTCGAGGAGAATAGGCGAAAAGGAATGGAATCCTGCAGATTGGCAATAACCGAATCTTTAAAAAAAGCGATCGGTGAATCCATGGCCCGGGCAATGATGAAATTCAGTTCATCATCAACGATCACCTCTTCTATATCCTCGGAAAGCGATTTGGATACATTGTAAAAAGGGAAAAGAGAAAACTCAGACAAAAAGGTACGACTCAATTGATTGACCAGCACCTGATTGGTCTCATCTTCATCATTGGCCGCACTGATCGCCCGCAGACTTAAAAAAGCATCCGTACGGTCACTACGACTGTTCTTCAGCGCTTCAGCTGTTTTCCCGGTCAGTTCCTTACTCTTTTCCAGTCGCAGCCTGTTTTCTTCCAATTGCTCGATGCTCAGATCGTTGGCCGCGATCAGTTGCAGGTTTTTGGTATAGAGCGTCGACATCACAATAGCGATCAATAGTACAATGCCGAAGACGCCCAGTTGCGTCCAGCTTCGCCTCCGCTCTCTCCTTCGGCTCTTTTCCACAAATTCCCATTCGTCTTCAGTCAGACGGTTGGAGGAGCGAATGGTGGCATCGTATTTTTCCACCTGCAACAACTCCGCTTCCAGCAAATACCGGTTGGTCTTGTCCTGGAAGTAGAAGGCATCTTTCACCATTTTCACGGTTTCATCAACCGCCAGCTCTTCCTGATCGCGATTTTGGTTCAGGTGAAAGGCCAGCGTATCGTGCACCAGCTCGTATACTCCGTCTTCCGCCTCTCGCAGCAGGCGAGCATCTACCAGCTTGTTAACAGCCCATTGGACTGCTTTTTCCGGAATATCCGGGAATTGCAATTCGGAAAGATGGCGAGGCTGCTTGGTGCCTTCCAGCGACACGAAACTACCCATTATCCGCTGGAGTGCCTTCGGCGGAAGTTCATCCTTTTTGAACTCCAGCCGCATAGCCAGCTGGATCTTGCGCGTTTGATTGGTCATTAGATCTACCAGGACCTCTCCTATATCCCCGGTGCGACGGATCAGCGGCAGATCAAAAGTTACGTTCGTAGTTTTATCTCCGGTTGGTGTCATGGGTCAGTTATTGTAGGCGTTTTGGTAGAGTTTATCCAGATAGATCTGTAGATAGGAAAGCTGCACGCCCGATTTCCCTTCGGAAATATTGTTGATGATCTGCTCGATAGCCGTTTCCGGTGAATCGATCTCTATGTTGAAATAAGCGCAGGTACGTTCGATCACCTGGTAGGCATCGGCGTATTTCATAGGTTCCACCCGCAGCCGAAAATCAAAGAGGGAAGGGATCACTTTTTCAAATTCATACAGCTTGGCCAGGTATTCTTCCCGCATTACGAAGATCACCTTGCATTTGAGATCGGCCCGGATCAGTTCGGCGATAGTCTGGATAAATGCCTCCCGTTCTTTCGGCCGCCCCATACCCTGAATGAATAATTCTTCAAACTGATCGAAGATCAAAAACACCGGTTTAAAGTAGTCCAGGAAGATAGATTCAACGGCTTCCACAATGGTGGCGTTCTCCTTGATCGGCGTACGTGCCGCCGTGCGGATGGCCTGCCACATCGAACGGTTGATATCGTTCTTGCGGCGGATGAGGATATCGTTCCAGTCCGAAACGTCAAAACGGCTCGCCAGGCCGCAACGGATCAGGCTGGTCTTTCCCGTACCTGATTCGCCGTACACCAGGATCAAATTGGCCTCAAAGGCCATATTGTAGAGGTGTTCGATCTCGTAATCCCGTCCAAAGAAGATCTTCTCATCTTCTTTTGTGTAAGGATCCAGAAATTTGAATGGGCTATTAGGCATCGTTACAGATCTTTGAAGTTTTTGTTGAAGAACAGCTGGCAGAATTCATCGAATTGTTCTTTCAGCTCCTCATAGATCGAATGGTAGGCGGCCTCTTTGTGATGATCCGAAAGTACGAGTTCATCCTGTTGGGAGGGGACGTAGGCATATTTATAATGCAGCTCCTCCTTTTCTCGGTCAAAGTGGGTAAAAAAGAAGAGTTTCGACTTCTCTTTTCCCAGCAGGGCATGTTCGTCGATAATGAAGGGGGACAGGTTCAGAAAACGTTCAATACTTCGCTCTTCCTTGAGCAGGATAACCGACCGATTGTCGGTAAATATTCCGTCGAACTCCTTGTCCACATCCTTATAGCCGGCCGTGATGGTATCCAGTTTAACGCGGTAGTGACGAAATCGCGCTGCCTTATTCCGCGCTTTGGTCACCGAAATATTCTTAATGGTGTTGAGCTTGTACTTGGCGATGAACCCCAGGAATTGGAAGATCTCGGCGAGGTGAGTCTCTGATTGCACACAGAAGCTCTCGATCTCTTCGGCAGTGATCTCGCCCGTCTGTACTTCCGTGCGGATCTCCCGCATGAAAGCAGTAGCATTTTTATAGATCTCATCCTGCTGCATGGATTCCCAAAGCACTGATAATTCCTCGATGAACACAGGAGAATCGGCCTTTCCCAGCAATGCCGCTTCATCAAAAAAGCGGAGGATCATTTCAATCGTTTCATTATAACTAAAAGTGGCACTGGCTGCTTTATCCAGC
>JAGQXH010000307.1 GCA_020436695.1 Lewinella sp.
CATCCGGGTAAAGGCCACAATGGGAAGGTGCTCCGGCGGATTCCCCCCGTCTGTCGCCCAGGCATTGAATTCCTGTCCACGCAGCCCTTCCCGGGCAATAGCATTTGGATAAGTCCGTCGAATGCCGGTCGCTTTGATCGGCTCGTGCGCGTCTATGGCGACCTGCGTTTCCGCACCTTTTTCCAATACCCGGCGGTAGTGCTGTACCATCCATTGACCGTGATGGTGTTCTCCCTTTGGAATGATGGGGCCTACATAACCGGTTTTCACCGAATGGATACCCAGTCGCTGCATCAGGGCGTAAGCTGTATCCAGTTGCTGATCATAAGTGCGCGGGGCGGCGGAGGTTTCATGGTGCATGATCATTTCCACGCCCTTTTCTTTGGCGTAACGCACTACTTCTTCCAGGTCGTAATCCGGATATGGCGTTACAAAATCAAAGACCCCTTCCCGATCATCGAATCCGATCCAGTGCTCCCAGCCGGTATTCCAGCCTTCTACCAGTACCCCGCCGATATTGTTGGCGGCAGCAAAGTCGATGTAATCCTTTGTATGCTCGGTAGTAGCGCCGTGTTTGCCGCTGGCCAGGTCCCAACTGGATCTTTCCAGGTGCATTTCCCACCAGATGCCGACGTATTTTTTGGGATTGAACCAGCTCACGTCACCGATCTTGTTCGGGTCGTTGAGATTGACGATCAGTTTGGACTCGATCAGGCCGGGTGCATCTTCACTGATCTGCACACTGCGCCACGGCGTCTTGAATGGCAGGGCACGTTTCACTTTATAACCATAGCGCGTGGAGCCTACCAGTTCGCTCACCATCAGCAGGCTATCGGGATGTACCTGCAGGGTCATACCCGCATAGTCGGTCAGATTGGCTTCGTGAAAGCTCAGGTGCAGGCCGGAAGCCGTGCGCATCGTCACCGGCGTGTTCACGGCATTTTCCGGAATGTAGGTTTGTGCCAGATTGGGGTGATCCCGCTTGGCGATGGCATCAATTTCACTGAATTTTGTGGTATTGTATAGGTGTTCGTAAATGTCCCAGTCGCCGGGTATCCACCAGCAGGTATGGTCTCCGGTGAGTTGGAATTGAGTGAGTTCATCCGTAATGATAAGGCTGTCGACGCCTTCCTGTTCTGGGAATTCGTATCGGAAGGCAATGCCGTCATCATAGGCTCGGAAATAAATCTTTAATTGTCGTAAGTCGGATGTTTTTTTCTCTCTTAGGCTGATCTCCAATTCATTGTAGTGATTTAGCACCTCCCGTTGTTCACCCCAGGGCATTTCCCAGGTTTCATTTTTTTCATGGGTTGAATGATCCTCTACGTAGAAATCACTGGTCATCGAAGGTTGATCCCGGAATTCAAAGCCCATGGTAGACCAATCAAGTACGATCTCATCACCGTGGGCAACCGTGTATTGAGGGACACCGTTTTCGGTCAGTTGAAATTGAATGGAAATATTCCCGGAAGGGGATTGTACGCTCAATGACCTTTCGGCAGGTTCGCAGGCATACAAAAAGAGTAAACCGACCGCCGGTAGCAGAATGGATAGATTTTTCATCGTCGTTTTAGTTTCTTGTGCTTAAAGGTACAAAAATCTGACGTAGACCTGCCAGATTGGGTAAATCTGGCAGGTCTACATACAGCGTAAAAACAAAGGGCTTATACAGCTAATAATCAAACCTTTACAGGTTGATCAAGTGTTTTACCATTAAGACTTTTATCTTTTTTTATGAAAATGCCCGGCAGGAAACTCCCAACAAGGCTTTCCCCGGATATTAAATAAGCCTATATTTGGCGCTATTTTTGTCAAAAACAGGACAACACCAAAATTCCTAATCACAAGGCCAAAAGACTGGTAAGCTATGCTGATTTGCATTTAATCACTTAAATTTTTATAACATGCCTTCTGTTTCTAAGCGAGGGGAGCAGACGCCATTGTCACCCTTTCGCAAATTGATTCCCATTGCCGACCGGGTTAAAGCGGCGGGAAAAAAAGTCTATCACCTGAATATCGGACAGCCTGATATCGAAACTCCGGCGGCGGCGCTGGCGGCGGTACGAGCGACCAATATGAAGGTACTGGCCTACAGCCCAGCAGAAGGTAACGCGTCTTACCGGGAAAAACTGGTCCACTACTATCACCGCTTCCATGTGGATCTGAAGGCGGAAAATATCATGATCACCACCGGTGGTTCGGAAGCCATTCAGTTTATGTTCCTGAGCTGCCTGGATGCCGGTGACGAAGTGATCATTCCGGAGCCTTTCTATGCCAATTACAACGGTTTTGCCCACATCGGCGATATCCGTATTAAACCCATTACTTCCAGTATTGAAACAGGCTTTGCCCTGCCGGACAAGGAAGCTTTCGAATCGGTGATCGGACCGAAAACGAAAGCTATCTTTATTACCAACCCCAATAATCCTACGGGTTGCTTTTATCCGCAGGAAGCATTGGAAGAACTGGCCGCCATCGTCAAGAAGCACAATCTTTTCCTTTTTGTGGATGAGGTATACCGCGAATTCTGCTACGACGGACAAGATTTTTTCAGTACACTGCGCCTGGACAGCATTCGCGACAATGTGATCGTGATCGATTCACTTTCCAAGCGCTACAGCGCCTGTGGTGCCCGGATCGGGGCACTCATCACTTACAATCAGGAAGTATTGGCGGCGGCTTCCCGCTTCGCCAAGCTGCGTCTGAGCCCTCCCGGTTTCGGGCAAATATTTGCCGAAGCTACCCTGGATGTGGAAGAAGCTTATTTGCGGGATGTCAAACAGGAATACGACCGTCGTCGCCAAACCGTCTATCGCCGCCTGCAGGCCATGCCGGGCGTGGTGAGTTATAAACCGGGAGGTGCGTTCTATTGTTTCACCCAGTTTCCCATCGATGACGCCGATAATTTCTGTCGCTGGCTGCTCGAAGATTTTGAGTATAATGGCGCGACCGTCATGCTATCACCTGGCCGTGGGTTCTATGCCACCCCCGGACTTGGCCACGATGAGGTGCGCATTGCGTACGTGCTCAACACCACCGATCTGGAAGCAGCGATGGACTGCCTGGAAAGAGCACTGATCGAATATCCGGGAAGAGTGGAAAATACCGTTGGGGTGCAGAATAATGCATTAGCCCTTTAGTAGTGAGGAAGTGAGTGGGTGAGGAAAGTTAATAATCATCTCACCTACTCACTGTCTTACTTCCTCACCGCTTCACCTACTCACCGCCCCACCTCTATCTTAAACTATCGGTGTGGAATGGTGTTACTTCTTGGAATCGGAACTACAGAAGCCAATCCAATTATGAATAAGACCGTCAAACCATACGAAGAACAGGGCAGCAAAAAGAAGCAGGTATCCACCATGTTCAATCGTATTGCGCCGTATTACGATTTTCTGAATCGATTGCTATCCCTGGGAATCGATACGATCTGGCGCAAAAAGGCGATCCGGCTGCTACGGGACGATCAACCGAAAATTTTACTGGATGTAGCCACCGGCACGGCCGACCTGGCCATTGAGGCGGTTAAACAGCTATCTCTCGAAGAAGTAGTTGGAGTCGATATTTCAGTGGAAATGCTGGAGATCGGTCGCAAAAAAATAGCCCAAAAAAGCCTTTCGCAGATCATCACCCTGGCGGAGGGCGACTCAGAGAATTTACCTTTCCCGGACAATACATTCGATGCCCTTACCGTTGCATTTGGAGTAAGAAATTTTGAGCATCTGGAGCAGGGGTTGCGTGAAATGCACCGTGTGCTCCGGCCCGGCGGAAAGGCGGTGATCCTGGAATTTTCCCAGCCCACAGTTTTCCCGTTCCGGCAACTCTATCACTTTTACTTTAAGAACATTTTGCCTTTTATCGGCAAGTTTACGTCCAAGGATCCCAAGGCATATCGCTATCTCTACGAGTCGGTACAAGCCTTTCCGGACGGAGATCAATTTTTGAACATATTAACCCAAACGGGCTTCAAATCGAATCGATGTATACCCTTAACGCTCGGAGTTTGTTCCATCTATCTTGGAGAAAAGTAGCTTTCCTGCTACTGTTATTGCTTGGCCTTTGCCCCCTTCTGCTACAGGGCCAGCGGAGAGATCTGGGCAACTACAACTTTTACGATTTTCAGACCAAGCCATATTATTTCGGTATTACCCTGGCGATCAACCGGGCTTCCTTTCTGCCGTTCCGGTCCCGGGATTTTATCTACAGCGATAGTATCCAGTCTGTGGAATCGATAGACGGTCCGGGCTTCAACCTGGGTATCGTCACCAACCTGAAGATCGGACAGTATTTCGATTTCCGCTTCCTCCCTACCCTTTCCTTTGCCGAACGCAACCTGCGCTACGACCGGGAGAGCCGGGTACGGGATTTTACCCAGAGAAAAGTGACTTCGGTTTTGGTGGAAATGCCTTTTCACTTCCGTTATAAATCTGCGCCCTACCGGGATAAACGCCTATTCGTGATCGCAGGTATCAAGTACAACTTTGACGTAGCCAGTGATTCGCGTACCCGTCAGGCAGAAACACTCGTCAAAATATCACCCCACGATTTTGCTATAGAGTACGGGGCAGGTATTCAGTTCTTTTTCCCTTATTTCATCTTTTCTCCGGAATTCAAGGTATCACACGGTATAGGCAATACGCTGATCTTCAATCCTAATCTTGAGGAAAGTACGGTGTTGGAGAAGATCCTGTCGAGGACATTTACGGTATCTTTCCACTTTGAGGGATAGGTGTTTAGTAGTAAGTCGGTGAGTCGTAAGTCACCAGTCTCATAACTAGTTTTCATAAAAAGGCAGGAATATTTTTCTGCCTTCTACGTTTTTGGCGGAATATTTTCCCGCTGGATCAGCGCATGCCTATGTGGGTGGTACAAAGACCCTAAAACAGCAAGGACTCATCATTGACTTATGACTTACGACTAATCGACTTATGACTCTCACTGACTCCCCACACACTCGCCTTCCACATAATTCAGAATATCCGGAAAAAAGCTCAGGAAATCGGTTTCCAATTCTGCCTCATGTTCTTTCAGACTATCCACTGCTCCGGAAAAGAGTTTTGGATTAGACACCCGTTTTGCCATCCGGCCGAAAGTATCGGCCATTCCCTCGTAAGTAGAATAGCTCATCAACCAGTCACCGGCAATCATCGATTTTAAATATTGGCGGGTTCGTTCCGGCATCACCTCCTGATGGCCGAGTAGCTGCTCATATACCTGCCGCGTAAAGATCACTAACGGTTCCGGATAAAAGTGCTCCCAATGGCGGGATAAAAAAAAATCGTAGTAAATATCGACCAGCACGGAAGCGTATTTCCCGTGGCGGGCGTGCAACCGCCGGGTACTTTGGCGTACTACCGGATGGGTATCGGTATAGATATCGATCTTACGGTGCAGACGGACGCCATCCTGTATCGCTTCGGGAAGTTTTCGAATTTCGTTATTGCGTAGCAGATCACCCAGAAAGTTCCCCGTCACCAAGGTGTCGTTCCCACAGGAAAGCCGCATATGTGCGAGGAAATTCATTTTATTGATGTTGTAATGTTGTGATGCTGCAATACTGTGATGTCTTGCGGACTGCTAAAATTTTACCATGTGTTTCTTTCCGTGAATACGGAAGGCAGATAACAACGACTCGTTTTCTTAACTCCCCTCCCAAAGGTAGTGATATACTGCGCACCGTCAAGTTTTGGGCATAGTAAATCCGCTAGATACTTTGTTTATCCAGATAACCTCTCATGGCCATCCCCGAGATCTGGCACATCATGGTATAGAAATTCAGCGTGCCAATTCCGATCTCTGTTGAATTGTTATTTTTAGGCAACTAAAATCCGCTGGTTTGAAAAAGATCACACAAATAGGTCCGGCCGCTATGGTTGCTGCCGCCTTTATTGGCCCGGGCACCGTCACTACGGCTACACTTTCCGGAGCAGGATATGGGTATACGCTACTTTGGGCCGTACTTTTTTCCACATTGGCCACCATTCTGCTACAGGAAATGGCGGCTCGCCTGGGCGTAGCGGGCCAAATGGGCCTGGGCGAAGCTATTCGCAGTAAGATCAGTTCACCGTGGGCACGAATAGTTGCATTTGGTTTGGTGTTGGCCGCCATACTCGGAGGCAATATGGCCTACGAGGCCGGCAATCTGACCGGAGCGGTGCTGGGTTTTAATCAGTGGCAGTGGCATATTGGGCTGATGCGTTTTAGTCCACTGTTATTATTGATCGGCCTGATCGCTTTTTTACTGCTGTACTCCGGCCGGTATCGCACCATCGAACGTTTCCTTGTGTTGTTGGTGGGCACCATGAGTATCGTATTCTTTGCATCAGCATTACTTTTAAGCCCGGATTGGGGTGAGATCCTGAAAGGTCTGTTTCTGCCGGCCCTTCCGGAAAAATCACTGCTGGTGGTAGTGGGCCTAATCGGAACCACCATTGTTCCCTACAATCTGTTCTTACATGCCTCCACGGCTTCCAAACGCTGGCAGGACCCTGCACAACTGCGCGCAGCCCGTTGGGATACGGTAATCTCCGTATCGGTTGGAGGTTTGATCACCATGGCCATTGTGATCACTGCCGCCGCCGCGCTCCACAGTACGGGCCAAACAGTAGAAAATGCCGGAGATCTGGCCCGTCAATTGCAGCCATTATTGGGCGATTGGGCTCCTACCTTCCTGGCGCTCGGCTTCCTGGCGGCCGGTTTATCCTCATCCATTACAGCTCCATTGGCAGCGGCCTTTGCTACCGCAGGGGTCCTGGGCTGGCCGGCAGATCTGCGGTCCGGACGATTTCGTTTGATCTGGATGATCGTACTGTGCGTCGGCATCGTCTTTGCCCTGATCGGTTTTAAGCCCATCCTGGTTATTCTATTTGCCCAGGTAGCCAACGGAATGCTACTGCCGGTCATCGTCGGCTTTTTACTTTGGGTGATGAATGATCGTAAATTGCTGGGAAAGCATATCAATACCACCACACTCAACATTTTGGGATTGGTGGTATTACTGGTGGCACTAGGGTTAGGAATGAAGGGAGTAATTACTGCGCTCTTTTAAACCCGGTGAGCAGGATAGTGTCTCATCCTATTTTTTGTACCCTTGCTTCGAAACAAAACGAGAAATACATGCAACAAACAAGTTGGAACCGCCGAGATTTCATCAAAAACACCGCATTGGTCACCGGTGGGTTGCTTTCCCGCCCACAGTTGGCACAAGCCTCCATTTTCAACCCTCCAACCGACCATGTTCTTCCCCGTTGGAAAGGCTTCAATTTTCTGGACTTTTTCTCTCCCGATCCGGCCAATGCCCGGGAAGGGGTTAAGGAAGAATATTTCAAATGGATGGCCGACTGGGGTTTTGATTTTGTCCGTTTGCCCATGGCCTATCCTTTTTACCTTAAATTTGATCGAACTAAACCCATCGAATTACGGCGCATACGCAAAATGGACAAACGAGCCGTGGAAAAGATCGAGGAGTTTGTCTTTCTCGCACACAAATACAATCTGCATGTCAGTCTGAATCTGCACCGGGCACCGGGCTTTTGCGTGAATGCCGGCTTCGAAGAGCCTTACAACCTTTGGCAGGACGAACAGGCCATGGACGATTTTTGTCACCACTGGAAATTCTGGGCCAAGCGCTTTCGCAATGGCTCCCGGGACAAGATTAGCTTCGATCTCCTCAACGAGCCCTGTTTGCGGGAAGATATGAACGACCAGCATTCAAAAAGAAGTGCCATACCAGGAGCCCTTTATCGAAAAATGGCTGAAGCCGCCTCGCATGCGATCCGCAGCGTCAAGCCAGATGCACTGATCATTGCCGACGGGAATAATGTGGGCAATCAGGTGATCCCAGAGATTACGGATCTGGATATTGCACAAAGCTGCCGGGGGTATTTCCCGGGCATCATTTCCCACTATAAAGCACCCTGGGCCATGAAGGACACCGAAAATCTGCCGGAGGTGAAGTGGCCGGGTCAGGTTGGTGAGCAGTACCTGAGTCGAGACATGCTGGAAAATTACTACGCTCCATGGATAGAACTGAAAAATCAGGGTGTAGGCGTACACTGCGGCGAATGCGGCTGTTGGAATAAAACGCCGCACGATGTCTTTCTGGCCTGGTTCGGCGATATACTGAGTATTTTTAAAGAGAACGGGATTGGTTTTGCCCTGTGGGAGTTCAAGGGCAGCTTCGGCATTCTCAATTCCGGGCGGACGGATGTGGCGTATGAGGATTGGTATGGGTTGCGGCTGGACCGGAAGTTGTTGAAGCTTTTGATGGAGCAATAGTACTTTCCGAGCTGACAGGCAATTCATAATTGCCAGTCAACTGTTATCGAAGAATGCTATTTTTACTCCCGATTCCATCTAAATTGATCATAAGTGCAAATCGCTTTTAACGCTCGTATTAAGATCGCCCTCATCCTGCTCATCGCCGCCGCGCTGCGCATTCCCGGTATCTTCTGGGGAGACATCGACCGCAATCAGGAAGGCATCATCCTCGAGCCGGATGAATTCCAGCACAGCGACCTAGCAGCAGATTACATGCATCAATGGGATCCGGAGATCGGCTATCCACTACCCTACCAGTTCTGGAATTCCAGAGGTTTCGGTTATCAAATGGCCTGGATCGGCTACCTGGCCGAAAAAGTAGGCACGGAGAAGATTACGGACAAAAAACGGGTACTGATCGGCCGGTTCCTTTCTACGGCTTATGCATTGTTGCTCATCTTCATGGTGTACCGGATGAGCCGGTTTCTATTCCAACGGGAAGACATTGCACTGCTGGCTGCTCTGTTTCTGGCACTCTGTGATCTGAATATTACTTTCAGCCATTATGCGCTACCGGCTTCTTCCTATATTTTCTGGGCCCATGCTACCGTTTTTTCCAGCATGTTTTGGTTCATCCGTCTTGATCGCACTAGGAATAAAGTAAGTTTGCAACAATTATCTGAGCAGTGGTTGCTCTGGTTGGGGATGAACATTTCGGCCGCAATGGCTTTTGCCACCAAGTTCGATTTTATTCCTTTGTGCGTGGCCGGATTGGCGATTATCGTATTGTGGCTCAGAAGCAAATTGGGCATCGCTCAGGTGCTGGCGCTAGGGCTGCTCTTATTGGTAGGTAGTGTATTTTTTGTATTCCTCGCCCATGGATTCCATTTCAGTTTTGATGACCTGATCTACTCCTTTAAGATCGCCAGCGGACTAAATCGGGATGCAGTAGCCAGTGACAACCATCTTTTGACCAATCTGATCACCTATCCCCTGGGATTCATTGGAGGTATTGGGCTGGTCGTGTTCGCACTGGCTATTTACGGAAAGACCCGGATGTTTGGAAAGCGGGGAGCCGCAATTTTCGCCGGCAGCAACTATCGTCTGGCGATGGGATTGTGGATCACTTTTCTGGCGGTAGAATTCCTCACCCGCTGGCTACTGGATACCACCTTTATCCGACGCGCCAATTTTGTCATGCCCTTTC
>JAGQXH010000308.1 GCA_020436695.1 Lewinella sp.
TATCGGAAGACGGCAGCACCCTTTACGCCCTGGATCAGATCGGATTTAGACTGCTGATTATCGATACACATAACAATACCATCACACACCGGATACCTACCGGTCGTTACCCTTTCGGCATTTGCCTGAGCCCGGATGGGCAATCCGCTTACGTGGCGAATGTCGGTGTATTTGAATATCAGGAACTGAAATTTACCGATACTACCCGTACCGGGACAGCCCAACTAGACTATCCGCCCTCCGGTTACAACAGCGAAGCGATGCGCGAGGGATACCAAACGGACAGCCTGACAATACCCGGCCTCGGCGACCCCAATGCACCGGAAGCTTTTTCCGTTTGGAAGATCGATCTGTCCGACCGGCCACAGGTCAGCCGTAAAGTAAAGACCGGCTTTTTGGTAGGCGAGCCGGTGGAAGGAATTCCGGCAGTAGGAGGCGCCAGTCCCAATTCAATCGTAGCTACCGATAAGTATGCCTTTGTCAGTAATGGCAATAATGACTGTATCTCCGCAGTGGATTTCACTACCGGAGAGGTGGTGAAAAACATATTCCTGAAGCCGGACCCCCGCGTGAGCCAACTTCGCGGTGCTATTCCTTTCGGCTTAGCTCTTGCTCCGGACCAACAAAGATTATACGTGGCCGCATCGGGGATCAATGCTGTAGCGGTGATCGATGTCCCTACACTGGAAGTCATCGGTTACATTCCCGTTGGATGGTTTCCTTCCAAACTGGCCGTTACCCCCGATGGCAGGCAACTGATCGTAGCGAATGCCAAAGGTTACGGAAGCGGTCCCAACGGTGGACGAGATTATGAGGTTGGCCCGGAAGGCACCTACATCGGCAATCTGATGAAGGGTTCGGTCACTATTATGGATATCCCATCGGATGACCAATTACCTGAGCTCACGAAACGAACGATCAATAATAACTTTCGCTTTGAGCCGGCTGATACCGGTGCGGTGGCAGCACGTAACGGTCATCCCATTCCGCTTTATCCGGGAGCCTCTTCTTCTCCTATCAAATACATTGTCTTCATCTCCAAGGAAAACCGGACTTACGATGAGGTGTTCGGACAGCTCAAAGATGGAAATGGCGACCCCAGTCTGGCCCGCTACGGCTTAAATCAAAGTTTTGCCAATAATGCAGGTACGGACCGCATCCAAAGCGCCGACATTATGGTCAACCACCTGGCGCTGGCTAAGCGCTTTGCCCTTTCCGACAACTTTTATGTAGACTCTGATCATTCGGCCGACGGTCATCGCTGGCTGGTCAATACCTATCCCAATGAGTGGGTAGAAACCAGTGTAGCGGCCAGTTATGGTGGAAAACGCCGCCGACAGTCAGGCTCTACAGCTCCCGGCAATCTGGCCCTGGTGGGTGCCACCGGTGCTATCTATCCGGAAGATTACAACGAGGCCGGCTCTATATGGGACCATTTTGATCGTAATGATATTTCCTTTTTCAACTTCGGCTTCGGCATGGAACTGGCTCCGTCCTTTTCCGATTCGACCATGAAGTATACCGGTGTAAAATACGTCGTGAACTTCCCCGTACCCGGGCCGCTCTATGATCATTCCTCCGCTCAGTACGCTACTTATAATATGGCGATACCTGATCAGTTCCGGGCCGATCAGTTCATCAAGGAATTCGAGGAAAAATGGATGGGGGAAGGTAAGACCATGCCGCAGGTGCTGACCATCATTCTGCCCAACGATCACGGAGCCGGCGACCGGCCCCATGCCGGCTATCCTTTCAAGGAAAGCTATATGGCGGACAACGACCTGGCTTTGGGACGCATTGTGGAGTTTTTGTCCAAAACGCCCTATTGGGAAAATATGGCCATTTTTGTGACGGAAGACGACTCACAGGGCGGTGTGGATCATGTAGATGCCCACCGCAGCCTGTTAATGCTGTATTCGCCTTATGCAAAAAAAGACTACGTCGGTCATCAACACTATAGTTTCGGTAGTATTTTCAAAACATTCTGGCATATTCTGGGCGTGCCCTATCTCAATCAGTACGATGCCGGTGCCACGGATCTGGCCGACCTATTCACTACCGAACCGGATTTTACGCCCTACCAGGCCTTTCCGGTCGATAGCCGGATCTTTGATCCGCAAAAGGCACTCGACCCCTTTGATGAGCAATTCGACTGGCAGGCTCTGATCGAAACGCCGGAATTGGATAATGTGGAAGATTTCCTGGAAGAACACGAATAAAACACATGCCCGCATCGGCGTTCTGCAAGGTGTTTTCGTAAAATACAATCCATGAAGAAAGTACTATTTTTCCTGCTTATTGCCCATCTAGCTCAGGCACAATCGGACGTGTTGCTACAGGATACCAGTGCCACCGTGGTGATCACGGCCCAACGGCAGGCAATAGAAAGCTTTCAACTGGCTGAGGCCGTGTCGGTATTATCCCAAACCGAGTTGCAAAGGCAGGTATCCCGTAGTACGGCCGAGGCATTGATCGGTACGGCAGGGGTATGGATGCAGAAGACTAACCATGGAGGCGGTTCGCCCTTCCTGCGGGGCCTGACGGGCAATCAAACCTTACTCTTACTGGACGGTATTCGCCTAAACAATGCTACCTACCGCTACGGCCCTAATCAGTATTTCAATACCATCAATGTGCTGAATATTGACCGGATCGAAGTAGTACGGGGCAGTGGGGCGGTCCTTTACGGCAGTGATGCACTGGGCGGAACGATCAATGTACTGACTCGTTCACCGAAATTTAGTGACGATCGGGGGGAATTGCAGGCAGAGGTTGTCGGTCGGATGATCAGCAGCGACATGGAACAGACGCTTGGTGCAAATGTAGAATGGTCGGCTCCCAGAGTAGCCGTCTTTGCCGATTATTATTATCGGGATTTCGGTGATCTGGTCGCCGGCGGTGATCTGGGGATTGAAGCACCATCTTCTTATACAGAACAGGCTGCCTCTGCTAAGATAAAATGGAAATGGGGCGGGTCCTCCATCATAACCCTGGCCTATGACGGTGTTTTTCAGGCCAATGTGGGAAGATACGATCAGGTAGCTCAACGCGGCTATAGCCAATATGAGTTTGATCCGCAAAACCGGCAACTGGCTTATCTGCGCGGTCAGACCGTCACTGACAATCCGCTGTTCCAAAGACTGGAATGGACCGCTTCCTGGCAATTTTCGGAAGAAGGCCGTACCAAGCTGAAAGAGAATAGCACGACCGGTGACCGGGAGGTAGATGAAGTTACTACGCTTGGGTTAAACGTACAGGTGCATTCCAACTTCTCCCGGACCTTTCGGCTGCTTACCGGCGTAGAATCTTACTGGGATCGCATCCACAGTTATGCTTACCAATGGGAAGAGTCTCCGGATCAGATCCTGCAATCCGGGCGAGGGCTCTATCCGGATAACTCCAGGGCGGGCAATGTGGCCCTTTATACGACCGCTACTGCCGACCTGAATAAATTGCGCCTCAATGCCGGCCTGCGCTACAACTTTTTTAATCTGCGTCCCAATGATGAGCAATTCAAAGATGCAGTGCTGACACCCCGGGCCCTTGTGGGTAATTTATCCGCTAATGTTGCCCTGGGAACACATCATGCCTTGACGGGAAGTATAAGCACCGCTTTTCGGGCACCGAATATTAATGACCTCAGCAGTTTCGGTTCTTTCGACTTCGGCATCGAAGTACCCACTTCGGATCTGGATCCCGAACGCAGCCTGAATCTGGAAATTGGTCACAAGTACCAGTCGGAGAATATACAGTCCAATTTTTCCATTTACCGCATGCAGTTGTACGATCTGATCACCCGCATTCGCGGCAGCTATCAGGGGCAAACAACGTGGCAAGGCGAAGACGTATATCTGAAAGCTAACACAGCTGAAGCCTATATTCGTGGCCTGGAATGGGATGGGCGCTGGTCCTTTCATCAGAAATGGGCCGCAGGTGGTTCGATCATCTATACTTACGGACAGGATGAATCGGCCGACTCCCCTATGCGCAGGATACCTCCATTAAACGGCAACCTCTTTTTAAGTTTTCAACCCGCTGCCGGCTGGATCTTCACCTGGACAAACTGGTGGGCTTCCAAACAGGACCGCCTCTCCGGGGGAGATATTTCCGACCACCGCATTGCCGAGGGTGGAACCCCGGGCTGGTGGGTATCCAATATCAACATCGGATTTCAAAAGGGGCGCCTTCAAATGAACGGTGGCCTGCAGAATATTTTTGACGAAGCCTACCGTATCCACGGATCAGGCGTAGATGGTGTGGGCCGCTCATTGTGGCTGAGTCTACGCTTCCGATTGGGTAAAAGACGCGCTGATTGAATGTACCGGCGATTTATTAATGATCATTTAAACTGAAATTTACATAGTCACAACATAGAATCACCAACTTTGCGAAAGAACTTAAATGCCTGATAATCAAAGGCGTTTATGGGTTAACATAGATTATTTAATTAAACAACTCACACATGAAGCTTGCCAAACATGTGCCTGGCGTGCTACGCCTGCTTGGCTTGTGTCTCGTTTTTTGCTCACTCACAGCCATTTCTCTTACCGCCCAAGAACGAATGGTTTCCGGAACCATTACCAATGCCTCCAACGGCGAACCGCTGATTGGGGTAAACGTACTGGAAAAAGGGACCGACAACGGTACCATCACCGACTTTGATGGTAAATATTCTCTCACTTTAACTACCGATCAACCGGTTCTTTCTTTGTCCTACGTTGGTTTTACGAACCAGGAAGTAGCCGTTGAAGGTCGTGCCACTGTTGATATCGCTATGGCCGAGGGTATTACCTTGGACGAAGCGGTCGTAACGGCCCTGAACATTACCCGAAGTGAAAAATCACTGGGCTACGCCATCCAGGAAGTTGGTGGTGATGATGTCAGCGCCGCCAACGGTTCCAACTTTGTCAGTACCCTGGCCGGCCGCGCCGCCGGTGTACAGGTAGTGACCAACGGACAGGCCGCCGGCTCCGCCAGTGTGGTGATCCGGGGCATGTCTTCCCTGAGCAGCAACAACCAGCCGCTGTTCATCGTAGACGGTGTACCCATCAACAACAATACGGATACCCGCACCAGTACCAGCGGTATTGCCGACAACATGAATCTGGACTACGGCAATGGTGCCGCCGAGATCAACCCGGATGACATTGCTTCCATTTCCGTGCTGAAAGGTGCTAACGCGACTGCTCTTTACGGTTCTCGTGCCGCCAACGGTGCCATCATCATTACGACCAAATCCGGAAAAGGCAAAAAAGGGATCGGCGTGGAGATCAGCTCCAAGACCACGTTCGAAACTATGCTGGCCGGCCCCGAATACCAGCGCGAATACGGACAGGGTAAGAACTTCGACTTTGCTTTCGTAGATGGTTACGGCAACGGTACCTTCGACGGGGTGGATGAATCCTGGGGACCTCGCCTGGACGGTACCCTACGTCCGCAACACAGTTCCCCCACGGCCAACGGCCTGCGCGGTGGTGATGTACACGGTCTGAGCTATATCCTGGGTGCCAGTGGTGTGGATCTGGACCGTCGCGGTGCTATCCAGCCAACACCGTTTGTTGACCCGGGTGATCCGGTAGAAGGTTTCCTGGAAACCGGACATACGCTGATCAATAATATCTCCTTCTTCGGCAGCAACGATAATGGGAACTTTCGGGTGTCTTATACCAACTTCGACAACAAAGGTATGCTCCCCAATACGGATCTGCGTCGTAACACCGTGTCTTTCTCCGGCGATTACAACCTGAGCGACCGCCTGCGGGTATCTTCGAAAGTAAACTATATCCGCTCTGAATCCGATAACCGTCCGGTAAACGGTTACGGTACGGAATCCGTAATGTACCTGTTCATCTGGTGGGGCCAGAATGTAAGCACGGAAAGCTTGAAAGAATACTGGCAACGTGGTCTGGAAGGTTTCCAACAGTTCAACTACAACTATAACTACCACGATAATCCCTACTTCAACATGTACGAGAATACCAATGCGCTGTCGAAAGACCGTATCATTGGTAATCTGTCCGCTACTTACGACATTACTGATGATCTGAGTCTGATGATGCGCGGCGGTACGGACATGTTCTCTGAATATCGCTTCATCAAGCGTGCTTATTCCACACAACGTTTTCCGAACGGACAATACCGCGAAGACAAGATCAACTTCCAGGAAACAAACCTCGATTTCCTGCTGAGCTATAAAAAACAGTTGAACAATGACTGGTACATCAGCCTGAACGGTGGTGGTAACCAAATGATCCGCAAAAATCACTTCCACGGGGTAAGTGCCAACAAGCTGCTGATCCCGGAGGTATACTCCTTCACCAACGCTGACGGACCGCTGGTACAGTCTATCAGCCGTCCGGAGCAGCAGATCAACTCGCTGTACGCTTTTGGTCAGGTGGGCTATAAGAGTATGATCTATCTGGATCTTACTGCTCGTAACGACTGGTCTTCTACCCTTCCTGCTGCAAACAATTCCTACTTCTACCCTTCTGCTTCTTTGAGTTTTGTATTGTCTGAGATGTTTGAGATCCCCACTTCCAGTGCACTGTCTTTTGCCAAACTGCGCCTGGGTTGGGCACAGGTAGGTTCCGATACCGATCCTTATCGTCTGAGTGATCCCTTTGTATTCGGCAGTAGTCCCTGGGGTGATAACGCGACCGCTTCTCCGTCCAATACCTTGCCCAACTTTGACCTGAAGCCGGAGATCCAGACTTCCTATGAGATCGGAGCTGATCTGCGCTTTTTCAACGGCCGTATCGGTCTGGACGCCACCTATTATAACTCCGTGTCTTCCAACCAGATCCTGGCCATCGACCTACCGCACTCTTCCGGTAAGACCTCCCGCGTCATCAATGCCGGTAAGATCGAGAACCAGGGCGTTGAGATCCTCCTGCAACTGGAGCCGATCCGTCGCAGCAACGGTTTGAATTGGAATACGATGTTCAACTTCGGTTTGAACCGCAATAAAGTACTGGAACTGCCCGAAGGTGTCGATCAATACGTATACGGTGGAAACGGTATCACCCTGGTAGCACAGGAAGGTGGTTCTCTGGGCGATATGTGGGGAACCGGTCTGAGAAAAGTAGAAGATCCGAACAGTCCATACTACGGGGAAGTGATCTTTAATAACGGCCTGGTACAACAGGATAATACCCTGCGTAAACTGGGCAACTACAATCCGGATTTCACACTGGGCTGGATGAACGAAATTTCCTACAAAGGATTCTCACTGAACTTCCTTTTCGACTGGCGTCAGGGTGGTGATCTGCTGTCCAGAACCCGTCTGATCGCTGCTACTTCCGGCAACGTCGTAGAAACCTTATGGGGTAGAGATCCTGAATTCGGCGGCGCTCATCCGGGTATTGCGGATTCCGGTATCTCATACGTGGATGAATCTTCCGGTGAGACCAAGACCGACGGTGTGATCGGTGCCGGCGTAAAAGAAGTGCTGGACGCCAACGGTAATGTAACCGGCTACGCTCCGAACGATGTGGTCGTGCCGGCCAATGCCTATCACAACAACCGCTACCGCCGTCAGAACGAAACCGAAGGGATGTATGATGCTACTTTTGTGAAGCTGCGCGAAGCCCGCTTGTCCTACTCTCTTCCGAAGAGTGTACTGGGCAATACTTTCATCAACAGCCTGCGCATCTCACTGATCGGCAATAACCTGGCACTGTGGGCCAAGGACTTCAACCACGGTGATCCGGAATTGCTGTCTTTCGGCGGCAGCCGTTACATCCCCGGGGTGGAGAATGCGACCGTGCCGACGGCTCGTAGTTTTGGATTTTCTGTAAATGTGGGTTTTTGAGTCGTAAGTCAGTCAGTCGTAAGTCGTAAGTCAATCAAATAGATAAGACTTACGACTGATGACTACAGGACTTATGACTATCCTTAAACTTTCTAAACTAATGATCATGTCTAAATTCATAAAATTCGCCTGCCTGTTGTGTCTCACCGGCTTTATGGCCTGCGATGACTTCAGTGTAAGCAATGACAATCCGGATGTGGCGTTGAACATTGACAACAATCCGGAACTATTGTTGACCAATGTGGAAGCCAATGCCATCCGCCGGGCGGTAGGAGATGCCTGGAGTGAGGGCAACCTGATGGCCCAGTATGGCGCCCGCATCGTTTTTACTTCCTTCGACCTTTTCGACTGGGGTGATCAGGCCGGCACCTGGGAGACTTACTACCTGGCTATCCGTGATGCCCAGGTACTGGAAGATATTGCGGTAAATAACGAACTCGACAGCTACGAAGCGGTATCCATCATCCTGCAATCCTGGATGTTCCATATCATGACCGATATGTGGGGGGACATTCCTTATTCTGAAGCGGCACAAGCCAAGTCGGAGGATCCCATATACGCTCCGGCTTACGACAACCAACAGGACATTTACACCGGGCTCCTGGCAGAACTAAAAACTGCCAACGAATTGTTGAGCGGCAGCGATCTTCCGGCTATCAAGGGGGATATCCTCTATGATGGCGATCTTGATAAATGGCGCAAATTTGCCAACTCTCTGCGTCTCCGGATAGCTTTGCGTTTAAGTGAAGCGCAACCAAGTCTGGCTGAATCAATTATTGCCGAGATCTACAACAACCCGTCTACCTATCCGATCTTTGCATCCAATGCTGACAATGCAGCGCTGACCTTCCTGTCTTCCAACCCGAATGCACACCCGGTTACGGAAGAATCTGTCTACCGGGTAGGTTCTTACAACGAGTACCGGATTTCCGAGACCTTGGTAGGCCTGCTGGAAAGTTTCAGCGATCCGCGTTTGGATTTTCTGGCGGATCCGACAGCCAATTCCGTAGATCAGGGTGCGCCAAGGATCGAAGGTATGCAGAACGGCATTGTGGATGGTCCGGCTTATGAATACAAAGGCGGGGATGCTTTCCTGTCAAAGTTTAACATCAACTATTTCTATTTCCAGGCCAATACAAACCAGGGACGTCTGATGCTGTATTCTGAAGTGGCATTCATCCTGGCCGAAGCTGCTCAACGGGGCTGGATCAGTGCTGATGCCAAATCCCTGTATGAAGCGGGTGTGGAGGCTAACTTCGATTACTGGGGTGTAGAACTGCCGGCCGATTATCTCTCTCGCAGCGGTGTAGCTTATGACGGCCAGTTGGAGACCATCATCAATCAGAAATACATTGCCTTATTCTACACCGACTATCAGGGTTTTGTAGAATTCAAGCGCACGGGCTATCCTTCAACGATCCAGCCGGGACCGGATGCTTTTTACAACACTTATCCGAGTCGTTTTGAGTATCCTTCCAAGGAAGGGGCACTGAACGAGACCAATCGTCAGGCCGCCATCAGCAGGCAGGGACCGGATGAGATCACCACCAAGGTTTGGTGGGAGAAGTAAGTACAAAATGCAATTCGTAAAACCTCAGCCTTTTATCAACTAGTCACTGTATTGTTCAATAGAAGAGGTTGCTTCCGATGGGAGG
>JAGQXH010000309.1 GCA_020436695.1 Lewinella sp.
GGTTCCGGTCCGTGATTATGAAGATATCCGTCCTTACATTGATCGCATAAAACGCGGTGAAGCGGATGTGCTTTGGAAAGGCTTTCCTGCCTATTTTGCCAAAACCTCGGGTACCACTTCCGGTGTAAAATATATCCCGCTAACCAAGGATAGTTTACCCAACCACTTCGGTAGTGCCCGCAACGCCCTGTTCAATTACTTTGCCCGTACCGGCGACGGCGACTGGATGGATGGAAAAATGATCTTTCTCTCCGGCAGTCCGGAACTGGAAAAAACAGCCGGGATCCCAACCGGACGTCTGTCAGGCATCGTCAACCACCAGGTGCCCAGCTGGCTTCGTACCAGTCAGCTTCCCTCCTATGAAACCAATTGCATAGAAGCCTGGGAAGAAAAACTGGACAGAATTGTAGCCGAGACCATTAATCAGGATATGCGTCTCATCAGCGGTATTCCGCCCTGGGTACAGATGTATTACGAACGCCTGCTGGAACATTCGGGAAAATCTACGATCAAGGAGTTATTTCCCAATTATGGCATGTTCGTTTACGGGGGCGTCAATTTTGAACCCTACCGCGATAAACTCGAGGAACTGGTCGGTGAACGCATTTCCAGTGTTGAGACCTATCCGGCTTCGGAAGGTTTCATTGCCTTTCAGGATGATCCATCCATTCCTGACCTTCTGCTAAATGCCAGTTCCGGCATCTTTTTCGAGTTTATTCCCGTCGATGAGATCTTTAATGAGCATCCGACCCGCCTTAGCCTGGAGCAGATCGAAATCGGCGTGAATTATGCCATTATCATCAATAATAATGCGGGACTCTGGGGTTATAATATCGGCGATACAGTCACTTTCACCAGTAAGGAGCCGTACCGTCTATTGGTAACCGGAAGGATCAAACATTATATTTCCGCTTTTGGAGAACACGTCATCGGCAAAGAGGTAGAGGAGGCACTGTTGGCAACCACCCGCCAACAAAACATCAAAGTAGTGGAATTTACGGTGGCACCTCAGGTCAATCCCACGGATGAGCAACTGCCTTACCACGAGTGGTTCATCGAGTTTGATCAGATCCCGGAAGACCTGCCGCAATTTGCCCGTTTACTGGACCAGGAGATGGTCCGTCAGAATATCTATTATCAGGATCTGATCAAAGGGCAGATCCTGCGCCCTCTGATCATTCGCCCCATGCAGCGCGATGCTTTTCGCGATTATATGAAAAAACAGGGCAAACTCGGCGGACAAAATAAAGT
Source organism: Lewinella sp. (assembly GCA_020436695.1). GTDB lineage: Bacteria > Bacteroidota > Bacteroidia > Chitinophagales > Saprospiraceae > Flavilitoribacter. The sequence goes on from JAGQXH010000309.1 coordinate 1,252, forward strand.
CCCCCGCCTGAGTAATGACCGTAAGATTGCGAATGCGCTCGAAGAATTAGTGATTAAAAACTAAGACTTTTTGACACCTGCACCTGGTGCTTCTATTTCCGCTTCATGATCGGTACCTTCTTCACCACCATCTGCACGGTTTTTCGGATCCGTTCTTCCAGCAAGACCATCCTTCCTTCCTTCAGCGTTTCCAACAAGGGTTGTTGATAATGCCGCACGGTGATCAGTTCCAACTCGCGATCGATCAGTACTTTAAACTGATCCTGTAATTTTTCCGCGAAGCGATCCACCTTATCATCGATGTCATTCATACAGAGTACGAAACTGATGGCAGTATTCTGCATCATATTCACCTGCAGACGGAATTCGGCAATCAACTGAAAAATATAGCTAATGTGATGTTCGGCCACAAAAGAAAAGTCGCGGGTGGAGATCATCACCAAAGCCTGGTCCTGCTCTACTGCTACCATCGGCGGATAAGTATCATCTACTTCATCGGAAATATAAGTACCGTCACCTGTAGGGTCGATGAATGATTTTACGTAGAGCGGAATATTTTTATTCTGGAGCGGTTTGATCGTTTTGGGGTGGATCACTTTCGCACCGTAGTACGTCATTTCAATAGCCTCTTTGTAAGACAGACGGTCCAGCTTGGTCACATTTTCAAATAAGCGCGGATCGCCGGTGAGTACGCCGGGTACGTCTTTCCAGATGGTCATACTCTCCGCATCCAGACAAAAAGAGAATATGGCAGCAGTGTAATCAGATCCCTCCCGGCCTAATGTAGTGGTAAAATTCTCCGAGGTACTAGCGATGAAGCCCTGCGTAACGATAAATTCATTTTTTTCCAGCATAGGCTTTACGGTCCTTTCAGCCCGTTCTTCAGTTTCCTCCCACTGCACCCAGCCTTCCCGGAAAATATTGTCGGTGAGTATCACATCCCGCGCATCCAGCCACTGGCTGGGCAGATCAATGGTATTGAGATAGGCATGGACAATTCGGGATGATACCAGTTCGCCGATAGATACCATTTGATCATACATGTAATCGTAGTTCTCATGCGGTTCTTCCTCAAGTATCCACTCCACTTCCACGAAAAGGTCATTGATGAGGTCATATACTTCGTGCGGTCCTTCGAACAGTTCTCCGCAAAGTTGGTAATGCTGCTGTTTCACCTCTTCCAGCAAAGCAGAAGCATCGCCGGTCTGATCAGCGTGAGCCTGCACTACTTTTTCCATCTTATCGGTCACCTTACCCATCGCCGAAACAACAATAACCAGTTGATCAGCAACATAATCCTTTAAGATATTTCCTACGTTACGAATCCGTTCAGCATCCCGCAATGAGGCACCTCCGAATTTGAACACCTTCAATATTTTTTTCATGTACCCTTTTTTATCCGGCACAAATATAGAATAGTGAAATAATAAATGGAAGTTGCCGGTTAATCAATTGACTAACCGGCAACCGGCAACAAACCTATTTTCAGGTTTAAAAAAAATGCTACTTAGGCACTTACTATCGCTCCAACATCCGGGAGCATTCATTATCTGATCTCTGCCTGACTAAAAAGACCTGGTCCGAATAATGATCACCCCATTTCCGCCCCGGCGGCCGTAGATCGCTGCTTCCGGTCCGCTGATCACTTCTACAGAGGCTATATCGATCGGATTGACAGCTTCTTTGGCCCCCAGATAACTATTACCAATGGGCACCCCGTCAATGATGAATAGCGGCGGGCCACCACCGCGGATACTCACCCGATTACCCTGCACGGAAACTCCCGGTGCTCTTACCAAAAAATCTTCCAGACTCAGCGGGTTATCCACCGTCCTTACCATTTTATCTCTGTACATTTCTTCTTCCTGAGTCGCGGTCCGGTCAGAAGCATCATAAGTCGTTGCGCAGGCTGAGAATACCATTACTAAGATCAGACTAAGAATGGGGAAAAATATTTTTGAATGTTTCATATCGTTGTTTCATTTGGTTAACATGCTATTTATTAAACACTTGTGAGCGGATAAAAGTGGTATTGACAGGATGTATTTAACTAGATTTTCACAATCTTGGTCGAAAGTTTAAAGTAAAAGCCTGACTGAAACGTCTACTTGAGGGAGTCTTAAGTCAGAAGTCATAATGCGGTAAGTTACCGAACTATTAATTTCGGGACCTACTGCGGAAAACTGGCGACTAAGAACGCTTGAATTATCAACCAAAATCCATTACACTCCGATAGCAGGTGCAGGAAGAACGCAGCAATATCATCCAGACGGTCAAACAGTACAGCCAACGGTTGTTCCGTTTCATCCGCAGCCGGGTAAAAACGGATGAGGATGCGGAAGATATCCTGCAGGATGTATGGTATCAGTTCAGCAATACGGCAGAGACAGAGGTGATCAATCAGGTCAGCGGCTGGCTGCATCGGGTGGCGCGTAATAAGATTACCGACCGCTATCGTAAGCGACGCGAATCCCTGATCGATGATCTGAATGTAGAAGATGAGGAAGGAGAAAGCCTGTTCCTGGATTTCATGCTGGCGGATGACGACGATCCCGAACTCAGTTTTCTACGACAACTCTTCTGGGAACAACTGGAAGAAGCACTCGACGAATTGCCTGATAATCAGAGAGAAGTCTTTGTTCGGAATGAGTTGGAAGGGATCACCTTTCAGCAAATGGCCGAAGAGACTGGTGAAAACATAAAAACATTGATCTCTCGCAAGGGTTACGCGATCAAACATTTGCGTAAGCGTCTGGCGTTGATCTATGAAGAATATCTGGACTAGTAAATTTAATCTTATGTCACACAAACATCGCTTCCGGCGAAAAGGACGTTTTTTCTTCTTCCCCTTCATTACCGCATTTTTTCTGCTGGCTATGGGCGGGATCGTTATGCTGCTCTGGAATGCCATTCTGCCGGAATTAGTGGCCGTCAAGCACATCACCTACTGGCAGGCAGTAGGACTACTGGTCTTGTGCCGTATTCTATTCGGAAATTTCCGCCGGCCCGGATCCTTTGGACCGCCTCCCGGGGCTGCACATGCCGACCGCAGAAATTACTGGAAAGACAAGTGGCACCAAATGAGCCCGGAAGAGCGGGCACAGATGAAAGAGAAATGGAAAAACTGGTGGGATAAGAAGTGTGATTGAGCTACAAAGGGAAAAAAATTAAAAAAATCCTGAAAAAGCTAAAGTAAAAATCAGCCCCGGTCGTCTACCATAATGAAGGCAATATTGCCGAAACCAAATTGAAAGATCATGTTCCCTTTTAGATTTATAGGTGTGGCCATGTTTGCCGTAGGTCTCGTCCTATTCGCCCCATTCATCTTTCGTTTTCTGATCTTTGCCATACTGATCGGAGCCGCCCTGCGGTTGATGAGACGCATTCATTACGCCCGATATGGCTATGAATACGGTGGCTGCGGCCGCCATCACCATCGCAGATTCGGTCATCATCCCTTTGGAAGTCATACCCGCGACCGGTATGAAGAAGATGGTATTGTACCCTCAGATTATTAGGAATGAGAAATGAGGAATGAGGAATGAATAACGGCTAAAATGAAGCCCGACTTACAACTTAACAACCAACTGACTTTCGACGCTCAACAAGTCTAATTTTTATCCACTAAAAAAACAATTACTATGTGTCATAGACATGCTCATGGAAGAGGGGGCTGGAAAGCCCATGCCCATTGGAAACATCACATGCACCGGCATTTTCACCGGCCACCGGTTAATATTTCCGAAAAAGAGGATCATTTTGAATTGCTTCTCTTTGCTCCGGGAATCGATAAATCGGCCGTAAATATCCGGGTTAAGAACGATGAACTGTTCATCACCTATCAGGCGCCTAAGAGTGCTTTTGAAGATGATGAGATCGTTACGGATTTTGACACGCCGGAATATCCGCACGCCAGCTTCAGACGCAGTTTCTATCTGAACAACAAAGTGTTGGTAGAGCAGATCTCCGCCGATTATGCAGACGGTGTGCTGAAACTGACCCTGCCGAAGAATCCGGACACCAATCGCCCGGTACATTCTATTACGGTGAATTGAGGCGCAATAATTTAACGGTGCACGGCTGGCCCCAGTAACTGAGACCAATGACCGAGCACCTAAATTTTGTCCATTATTATTACCTGCTATATATTGAACGACTGTCTGTACGGACAGTCGTTTTTTTTGTTGGATAATATTACATTTAGGCAGATTTACTCAAACTACATTTATGAGACACCGCTATCTGCTTATCGCCATCCTTGCTTACGCATGTACCCTTTCTGCTCAACCTACTCCCGGGCAGCTCACTCAGGCTTTTCACTGGCGAAATATCGGTCCGGCCAACCAGGGTGGACGCGTTGTGGATATTGAAGCCGATCCGGATGATTTCACCAAGGTTTTCATAGCTACTGCTTCGGGAGGCGTTTGGCGCTCTGACAATGCCGGCACTACCTGGAAGCCCATTTTCGATCACTATGAGACGGCTTCTATCGGCGACATTGCACTGGCTCCCGGCAATCGCAACCGCATCTGGGTGGGGACCGGTGAAGCCAATAACCGGAACAGTACGTCCTGGGGCAACGGCATCTATCGCTCTGACGATGGCGGAGAAACTTTCCAGCAGCTGGGACTGACCAATACCCATGCCATTTCAAGAGTTGTTCCCCATCCCGAGCAGGCAGATGAGGTATGTGTGTGCGCCACTGGCCACCTGTGGGGCTACGAAGGCGAAAGGGGCATTTTCCGGACGACCGACGGTGGTGAGCATTGGGAAAAACTAACCGGAGGACTACCCAATGACGGGAAGACCGGCTGTACCGATCTGGTAAGAGATCCGAGAAACCCGAAGATATTGTACGCGGCCATGTATCATCGCCTGCGTCAACCCTGGACTTTTTATAGCGGCGGCGAGGAAGGAGGTATTTACAAAAGCACCGATAACGGCAAAAGCTGGAAGAAATTGAGCAACGGATTACCTGCCGGCCCTACCGGCCGGATCGGGCTGGCCATTTCCCAACAGAACCCAAAAACCTTAATGGCTTTTATCGAGGCCGAAGCAACCGATGATCTCAACAAACCCGGCAGCGGGCTCTATAGAACCGAAGATGGCGGACGTACCTGGAAATACGTAAATACTTACAATAATCGCCCCTTCTATTATAGTCAGGTGCGGATCAATCCGCATAATGACCAGTTGGTGTATCTACTGACTACCCGTTTTATGGTATCGTCTGACGGTGGCAAGACCCTTCGCAACGGCAGTGAAGACGAAGAAGTACACGGCGATTTTCACGCCATGTGGCTCGATCCTCAAAACCAGGATCGTTATTATCTGGGGGCAGATAAAGGGCTCTCCATAACGTACGATCAGGGTGAGCATTTTATTTTGCTCGATAACCTCCCCATTGGTCAGTTCTACCGCCTTGGGGTAGATATGCGCGATCCGTATTATGTATATGGCGGCTTACAGGATAACGGTACTTTCGCCACAGCCAGCTTTACCCGGGATGCCCGGGGTATTCTCAGTGATTCCAACTGGAAACTGCATTGGGGAGACGGGCAGTTCATCTGGGTGGACCCAACCGACTGGCGAAAAGTCTATTCTTCCACCGAGAACGGCAGTTTTCTGCGATATGATCCACTCACGCACCGCATTGACGGTATTAGTCCCGGGCCGATCAATACCCTCAATTTCCCGGCGGACGCCAAAAATGATGAAAGTGCTCTTCGGTTCAATTGGTCGGCACCGCTGGTCATGTCACCGCACGATCCGCAAGTATTATACGGTGGCGGCAATTACCTTTTCCGATCTCCCAACGGCGGACAAAGCTGGGAAGTGATCAGCCCGGATCTCAGTACCAATCACCCGGAAAAGCGCCTGCAGGGAAAAAGCGGCGGTGTCACACCCGATAATACCGGTGCCGAAACCCATTGCAGTATCAGCACTATTTCCGTATCTCCCATTCAGGCGTCGCTGCTATGGGTGGGTACCGATGACGGACAGGTCCACCTAAGCCGAGATGAGGGTGAGCACTGGACCAATGTACGTCCCAACTTTCGGGACGTGCCGGAAGACATCTGGGTAAGCCGCATCGAGGCTTCTCATTCCGACCCGGCGGTGGCATATATCACCTTTGACGGGCACCGTAGCGATGTTTTCCACCCTTTCATATTCCGTACCGAAGATTACGGAGCGACCTGGCAAAACATCACCGCCAATTTACCGGAAACGGAAGTTATCCGGGTAATCCGTGAAGACCTGATCAATCCGAATCTTCTATTCCTGGGGACCGAGACCGGTATCTGGTTCAGTATCGATAGAGGGGGCAGTTGGGATCGTTTCATGCCGGAATTCCCTACCGTTTCGGTATATGACCTGAAGATCCACCCACGAGATCACGATCTGATCGCCGGTACGCACGGCCGCAGTATCTGGATCATGGATGACATCAGTGCACTGCAACAAATGAACAAGGAGATAATTAGTTCCAAGGCCCATCTTTTCGAACAACGTCCGGCCACCCTATGGGAAAATGTAAGTCGGGGCGGTCAGCGCGGTCATTTCTGGTTTGCCGGCGATAATCCGGCTTCAATTGTTCTTACTTCCAGCCGAGCAAGAGCGCGCTTTGAGAATACTGCGTTTATTACTTACTTCATTGGGATGGATGCTCCGAAAAATGCTACATTGGAGATCAGTGATCTCTACGGAAAACATCGGCACAAAGTGGAATTGGAAGTTAAACCTGGAATTAACCGTTATCAGTGGGACCTTAGCTTTGAGGCTACCCCTTATTCACCGGAACAAAAACAACGTATTGAGGGACTCTTCAAAAATCTATCCGTAACCTTAGGTGATAACACATACGTAAATCGGGCTAAGAGAAGATACGAGGCCGCAGATAATCCACAGGAAGCCCGGGAAGCCATTGATTATCTGGCCTCCAGTTACCTGGAATATCCAGTGGATCAAGATCTGAGATTACCTCAGGCCGGCCCCGGCACTTATCAACTCAAATTAACGGTTGGAGAAGAGCTGCATCGGTCCACCCTGTTGATCCGGGAAGATCCGCTACTTGAAAAGGATTGATAGTAGTCGGCCAGATTCACTAATATTGGGGATATCATGTTGCGTACGGAACAACTAATTTTGTAGTACGGGAAAAAAATATCATTTTTTTTTCGCGGAGTATACTACAGTTTTTAACTGAAGCGTTGTTTTTAATGTTGTCGTTTCACAACTCCTTGTAAACGTGCAACTAACAGTTAATTTTATTAACATCTATATAAAACTTTTTATCATGCCTTACTCCCAAAGTTCTCGACTAAGCGACGGCGCAGGTATTGAGTCTTTCGGTATCAGGTTGCTCACGGTGGGACACCCTTGTGGGCGCTTGAATGAGGAAGTCGGACATATCTGTTGGTCATCGCAAAAGTCCAGGCCCCCGGAGAGGGCAGTCGTCTCGCTCAGGACGTAAAAACCGAGAAGTCCTCTCCCCAAACCTTTTCAGTCGGCGTTGACCAGTAAGCCGACGAGGAAATCTTTTCCGATACTACTCAGCTTGTTCAACGTCTGTTTTTCATAACGGTATCGTTCAATAATGCCCAACTCTTTCAGCTCATTAAGTGAAGACACAATATATTTGCGTTGTCTGATCCCTGATCCGCTATGGACTTCCGTAACGGTTAGTCCATGCTCACTATCTTTCAACAGTTCGAGTACTCTGATCCTGGCCAGCGCACGCAGGTATTCTCCCTTCATGCCTTTGATGGAAGGAACCGGTGATGGGTTGATATCAGTCTCCTCAATGGAATCGAGCAGATTGAGAATGTTCCATCTCAGATTATTGAGGTCTCTTAGGTAATCAGTATGCGATATGATGCCTACAGACACCATATTCATCAGGTCACGGTAGCGCCCCGATTGGTTGACAATGGTGTTTATTTCTTCCTTGCGGTTAACGTATTGGAGCAATAACTGTATGGCTTCATTTATTTCTCCCTGGGCGAGCAGAAATTTGACCCGGTCCACCAATTCTCTTTTGTGCATGGCTTAGTTCCATTTTGGGTATGCAGTGCCTTCTTTTGGTATGGGATCAATTTGTGGAGATCTAATATAAGGATTTTTTTCAATACGGAATGGAGTGCTTGTTGGGAGTGGGTATAACAAATTGCACAGCAGGCGGCCTTGAAAAAACC
>JAGQXH010000030.1 GCA_020436695.1 Lewinella sp.
TCGGCAGTCTGCTCTCTACGGCAGGATTGGCCCTTATTCTGGCCGTGCTGCATCCTCTGGTGATCATTTTCGCCAGTTTACTGGTCGGTTTGGGATTGTCTACCATCGTCCCCATTGCTTACAGTACGGCCGGGAATACACCGGGAATGGAGCCGGGAGTAGGTATCAGTATGGTCACTACCGTCGGTTATAGCGGCTTTCTTTTTGGCCCCCCCATTATTGGTTTTCTTGCCGACTGGATGGGACTGCGCATCGCGTTAGCTTTTGTGTTGCTGCTCTTCCTGTTGATGTTATTGCTCGCAAGCAGGGTACCGCGCCCGGTTTTGCAGGTAGGTTAACGCTTTGAAATAGAAAGGTATTCCGATGATCCAACGATTTTCTGATCACTAAAACAACAGGGGATCAGGGTATTGAAAATCATATCCCAGCTGTTCTTTCAGTTTTTGACTGGAAACGATCTTGTAGCTGACCGTATCCTCATCCGCAAAGGTAGGGGGTGTAAAACCATCCTTTTGAGCCTGGCGTGTGTAAAAATCCCTACGGCTGGGGTGCTTATCGGCACATACATTGAAGGTTTCCCCCCAGATCCCATCATCAATGATCCTTTTGATCACGGCCAAGCAATCCTCCCGGTGGACCATATTCACCGGCGCCTCACCATTGCGTACGTTCTCCTTCCCTGCCAGAAAGCGACCGGCTTTACGTTCCCCACCAACCAGACCGGCCAATCTTAGGATGGAGACTTCCGTTTCGGGTAGGCTTCTCAGATAACGTTCGCAAGCCAATAATGCAGCTCCTGATCCTTCAGTAACTAGTGTTTTTTCCTCTTCAGTCACTACCCGATTCACATCCTCATAAACGCCCGTAGAACTGATAAACAGATAGCGTTTCATGCCTGCCTGCCGTGCAGTTTCCGTTATTAATCTGATTTCCTTTGGATAACGTTTGGCTACATCGGGTCTTCTTCTACCCGGAGGGATATTGATCAGTAGCAGGTCCGTCTGAAAAAAATCTCCAATTCCGCCACTCAGTACTTCCCCAACCTGTAGCAGGTACGGCTGGATACCGGCCCGCTTCAGTTGCACCATTTTTTCTTTCCGGGTTGTGGAACCCAGTACGTTATATCCGTCTTTGATCAATTCTTTAGCCAGAGGGAATCCCAGCCAGCCGCAGCCTAAAATGCTAACCTTCTTTATCGTATCTGACATAATAATTTTTTTGCAGCGGGCAATGAAGCCTTCTACATGACCCAAAACTACTATTATTTGCTATTTTGTCCCGGTAAAGTAAAAACGCATGTCCGTACTTCCTTTGCGCACCCAGGTCGGATACATTACCGGGATGTTGGGCTGGTCTATTCTAACGAACAACATTACGGTGATGTTGATCTATTTCTACGTACCTCCGTCCAATTCAACAATGGAAGTGCTGATCCCGCAGGTGACTATTTTCGGCATATTTACCATATTATCGCTGATCGCAGCCAGCGGACGCCTACTCGATGCGGTCACTGATCCTTTGATCGCTTTCTGGAGCGACCGGCTGAAACATCCCCGCGGTCGGAGGATACCTTTTATGGTAGCCGCTTTCCTGCCATCTGCCTTTTTCTGCGTTCTGATATTTTTCCCCTACAAGGGCTTGGAAGCGGATGCCAATATCTGGTGGCTGTCGTTAACCCAGGCCGGGTTCTATCTCTTCATGACAGCCTACATTGTTCCTTACAATGCCCTTCTACCGGAGCTGGCGCCTACTCATGATGACAAGATCCAGCTTTCCACCCTATTATCACTGGCTTTCGTTATCGGTATCATCATTTCTTCCCAAACGCCGGGGCTGGCGGTTTGGCTGGAAAGTTATTTCGCCTGGATGGATCGGCACGAATCCCTGCAATGGGCCATCGCCATGCAAGTGTTGGGCGGCACTTTATTCCTGTTTATCCCTATTCTTGCTGTAGACGAAAGAAAACTGCTGACCAGTCAGCCCACTACCCTACCCTTTGGTAAAGCCCTGCGTCAGATCGTCACCAACCGGAATTTCCGGATATTCATACTGGCAGACTTTGCCTATTTCGTTTCACTTACTATTGTCAGCAGCAGCCTTTTGTATGTACTCACCGTATTACTGGGATTGGAAGAAAGTCTTGGTGGAGCGGTCATGGGATTATTGGTCATTGTTTCCCTGCTGTTCTATCCTACCGTTGGCGGACTGGTGAAAAAACTGGGTAAAAAGCCATTGGTAGTTAGTTCACTACTACTCCAGGGGCTTTTGCTGCTTTGTGTATATTTTTTCGGAAAACTCCCTTTAGCTCCGGAAACGCAGATCTTTACTTTTGCGGTTCTGGCCGCTATCCCGGCCGCCTATCTGGGGATCTTGCCCTACGCAATTATTGCCAATCTGGCCAGGAGAGATACCGTCGAAACCGGACAACAAAAGGAGGCCATGTACTTTGCCGCCCGCAACTTCAGTACCAAAATGGGACAAACCATCGGCATTATGATCTTCGCTATTTTGACCATTTTCGGCAAAGATCCGGGCAATGACCTGGGCATCCGTCTTTCCGCCATTTTTGGCGGTCTACTCTGTATTGTTGCCGGTTTTGTATTCCTTGGCTTTCGCGAAGAAAGAGAAACCGAAAATATTTAACTTTGGCACCCGTCCCCAATATTACAAACGAAAAATCGACCGCAGTCATGCCCGCTAAGCACCTATGGAGAAAGGCCTCCTTTATACCCGGCTTTTTGATCCCTTTTTTCTTTTACTTCGGTTTTTTCAGCCTTCCCGACGCTACTGTAGCACCACCCGTTACAGAACCCATAGAGCTGGTAATGGGCTGCAACGGCAGCCTCGGCGAGAATTTATTTGAAAGAGGAGATTTCGGCTCCGGAACGGCCAATATCCCGAGTACCGATCCCCAAATCGCCCCGGGATATACTTACGCCAAACAGGGGCCTCCCAGCGACGGGCTTTATGTAATCACCAATTATACCGGAGCCTGGCCGAATTTATACGGTAGCTGGATCCGGATTCGCGACAACAGCGATGACCCGAACGGCTACATGATGGTCGTTAACGCCAGCTATGAACCCGGGATCTTTTATCAGGAAGAAATTACCGGACTTTGCGCCAATACAACATTTGAATTTTCTGCCGACGTCATTAACCTGATCTCCCGCAGTACGGCGAACCACATTAAACCCAATATCAGCTTTTACATCAATGATGAATTGAAGTTTACCTCCGGAGACATACCGCAGGATGAAACCTGGAAAACCTATGGTTTCAGTTTTACTACCGGCACTAACGAAACCGATCTGACACTCAGTATCCGTAACAACGCGCCCGGAGGTACCGGCAATGATCTGGCGCTGGATAATATCTCATTCCGCCCGTGCGGCCCGGAAGCCATCGTGCTGCCTGAGCCCGAATCTTTCGTATGCGTAGATGACAATCCGCTCCAATTGGATGCCCGCGTCCTCAATTCCAGTTTTCCGGAAAATTTTGTTCAGTGGCAGATCAGTTCGGACGGTGGTGCTACCTTTGTGGACCTTCCCGGCGAAACGAACTTTACCTATACCATCACCGATTTTCGAAGCGGCGTTTATTATTATCGATTCCTTGTAGCCGGTACTGCCGAAAACCTGCAGAATGTCAAATGCCGCGTTTTTTCCACCCCGAAGAAAATAACCGTACTTCCCAAGTTTCATACGGTAAGCGATACGATCTGCAATGGTTTGGTTTACGAGACCAACGAAGGAAGTTATACCCAAACCGGCATCTATGTGGATACCTTGATCTCTTCCTTTGGGTGTGACAGCATTGTTACGCTAAACCTTACCGTTATCGATGATCCACGGATCACGGCGGATGTCATCGTTGATGGTCCTTCTTGTTACAACGTAAATGACGCCTCTGTCAATATCATGACGGGCAGTTCGGGTTACCCTCCTTTTCTGTACCTGCTCAATGATGACATTCAGTCGACGGTCCCCTTTTTCAGCTCACTTGCACCTGGTGATTACGATCTGAGAATAGTAGACCGCTACGGCTGTTATTACACCGAACCGATCCAGATCGAATATCCTCCGGAATTGACGGTAGATATCGGAGAGAATACGATGATCAAGCTCGGCCTGCCTTACCATTTCCAACCAACGGTCAGTTACCAGGATGTGAATTACCAGTGGACTTCTCCCCTGTCGCTGAGTTGTACTGACTGTGCACAACCCAGCCTCATTGCAACAGCCAACGGCAATATCAGTCTGCTGGTAACCAACGTAGCCGGTTGCACCGCTACCGACAGCATCTATTTCAGCATTAATACGGCCGATTCGTATCACATCTATGCGCCCAATGTTTTTTCTCCGAATTCGGATGGGATCAATGACCGGTTTACGGTTTTCACCAATGGTTTTGAAGCGGAACTGATCGAAACTTTCCAGGTATACGATCGCTGGGGCAGCCTCCTGTATGACGGTTCAAATATCCTCCCGGGAGATATAAGCCAGGGCTGGGACGGCCGCTTCAAGAACCAGCCGGTGGATATGGGTGTTTATATCTACCGAATAGATCTGTTGTTTATTGACGGCATGAAAAAGACATTCACCGGTTCGGTGACCGTGATCCGATAATCTCCGCATATGCTACTTGAGTTTACCGACAAAGGCATCTACTGCCCGCCCGCCAAAGTATATATCGATCCCTGGCGACCGGTAAGCCATGCCCTGATCACTCACGGTCATTCTGATCACTCCCGTTGGGGGCATAAGTATTATTTATCCACTGAATCGGCTAAACCGGTCATTCGGCACCGGCTCGGCCCCATTAAGATCGAGACGGTCAAATATGGGGAACGGAAAAACATCCATGGGGTTTATTTCACTTTTTTTCCGGCCGGTCATATTATCGGCTCGGCCCAGATCCGGGTCGAACACCAGGGTGAGACCTGGGTAGTCTCCGGCGACTACAAACTAGAAGATGACGGCTTATCAGAAGCTTTCGAGCCGGTTAAATGTCACAACTTCATTACCGAATGTACTTTCGGCTTACCAGTGTACAAATGGCGACCGCAGAAAGAGGTCTTCGCCGAGATCAATCAATGGTGGGCACAAAATAAAGCGGAAGGCAAAACCAGTGTACTTAGCGCCTACGCTCTGGGGAAAGCGCAGCGTATCCTCCATCACCTGGATACGTCCATCGGCAAGGTCTACACCCACGGAGCAGTAGAGAACACCAATGAAGTGATCCGAAAACAGGGCTTTGGCTTACCGGCAACCATACGAATTGTACAGTCTATCCCCAGAAAAGAGTACGCCGGACAAATGGTGTTGGCTCCTCCTTCAGCGCTGGGGTCGCCCTGGGTGAAAAAATTCGGAAATGCCTCATTAGGTATAGCATCGGGCTGGATGGGTCTTCGGGGTGCCCGTCGCCGAAGGGCTGCGGATCGCGGGTTTGTATTGTCCGATCATGCCGACTGGGAAGGGCTTAATGAAGCCATTGCACTTACCGGACCAGAAAATATCTTCGTCACCCACGGTTATACCGATATTTTCCGGAAGTGGCTGGAGGAACAGGGCTATAATGCCTGCATCGTCTCTACTGAATATGAAGGAGAATTAACCGAAATGAAGGAGGGCGCTCAGGAAGAGGAGGAGGAGTTGTAAGAGAAGCTCTAGAGGATCGTTTTGAACAACTCCGCAAAAAACAATACATAAAACAACAGCAATAATGCACCCTCCCAGCGATTGATATTCTTATTGTTAGACATCAGTCCGAATAGGATCGTCATCACGATCATTAAGGGCAGATGAAAGGTAATGATCTGATCCGGTATCTTAAGATCTCCGAAGAAAGAAGGGATCCCCATTACGGCATAGGTATTAAAGATATTCGAACCGATCACATTCCCCACTGCTATAGAGGTCTTACCACGACGGGCGGCGTTCAGACTCACAATAATTTCCGGCAGCGAAGTGCCCAGAGAAATAGCGGATAAGGCAATGATCTCGGGCGAAATGCCGGCAATAGCCGACAAATGCTGAATGGCAAAAATGGTGTAATCGGCGCCCAGCCATACTAATGCGCCACCGACTACTAGTAAAAGATAGGAACGTGGCGCTGCCTTATACTTCACGGTCCCTTCTTCACTGGGGTTGCTCTTTACGGAATAGATCAGAAAGATAACCAGGCCGAAGAGTAGAATAAAATTCTCCAGCATATCCACTTTCTGGTCACGCAAAACGAACCAGAGTAAAAAGGCCGAACCCCACAAGTGAGGCATATCGATATGCCAGATATTATTCTCCAGATTGATCTCCTTTACCAAAACCACCACCAGCCCCAGCACCAGCGCAATATTGGTAATATTCGATCCGATCACATTGCCGCTCACTACTTCCGATTCCCCTCCCAGCACGGCCGCAATAGAAGTAGCCAGTTCGGGAAGGGAGGTCCCGAACGCCACAATGGTAATACCCACCAGAAATGGCGGCACGCCGAAAGAAAGACCGATTTCCTCCGCCGAATTAATGAACCAGTCGGATGCCTTGAGCAACACTGCCAAGCTCGCCACAAATATCCCGACGTACATTAATACTTCCATATCACTGCTTGATTCTTTAAGCGGCCCAAAGGTAATACAAATAAGATTTAACCCAGCCGATCAGCAGCGAAAGTAAAAAAGAAGGTTTCAGCAGGAGCGCTTTTTCTACAAGTAACCGTATTAATTCTACAGCAGACCAGACCTGGCCGGTACAATAGTCGTGCAGTCAATTCACTACGATCTCTCCCGCAAACAACCAGGCGGGATATCCGGCACCGGCGTAGCCTTCCGGGATCAATCCGTGATTTTTAGCCGTCACTTTCAGGTATCTGGCGGTGGTTTCCTGGTCAGGTGTCAGCGTAACTGTAGCTACTTTATCCGTGCGGTTTGCGCCGATGTCATCAAGCTTGCCGGCCGATCGGTAGGTTTTGCCATCTGCCGATACCTCCAGCAATACTTCTGCGGGAAAAAAGATCCAAGCATTCCGTTCTTCAAAAAAGCGGCAATTGACCTGCCTGATCGTCATCATTTCTCCCAGGTCGATCACGGCCTCCAAATCCTTGCCTTCGAAACCCAGCCATTCTTTGTCGCCGAATCGCTGATCACTGCCCAATACGCCATTGATCAGTGTTTCCGCACCTCCTGTGCCATATTTCTCGGCCGGCTGCTGTTGCAGGGTAATAGCCTTCCCCACGGCCTGATGCCACTGCACATAGCCATCCCAACTGCTACCCTTTTGCTCGTTGTTTACAAAAGTGGCAGCTTTGATCGCTAAAGTTTCCCTGATATCGATGGGTTGATCGTAGGCCGGAGACTGGGCTGTAGGAGCCGTTCCATCCAGTGTAAATCGAATAGCAGACCCCGGCACATTATTCGTCAACGCCACGGCGACCTGTCCATCTTTTGCCAAGAACGTACCGGCCGGATCAAAAAAGGCATACGCCGGGTTGATGTCCATCGCTTCCAGTCGCGCAAAATGCGGGATCAGGCGTTTGGAAAAATCGCGAAAATCCCGTTGGCCCGGGTCAGTCCACAACACCTCAGACATCGCACTGGCACGTGGATATTCCATATAGAACAGATGGGATGCAGTGGGGATGTATTCCGTCCAGATATTTGCTTGGGCACCAATGATGTGCTGCCGTTTATCCTCGGATAGCTCAGCGGGAACGGGCTCAAAAGAATATACTTTTTCAATGGGTAAAAAACCACCGATCGCCAACGGCTCATTGGGGCTCTTGGATTGGTAATAATCGAAGTAGCAATAGTCCGTCGGGGTCATGATCACATCGTGGCCCTCCTCAGCCGCCTGTATTCCGCCACTCATACCGCGCCAGGACATCACCGTAGCATTAGGAGCCAACCCACCTTCCAGGATCTCATCCCAGCCGATCAGGCGCTTGCCTTTGGCATTGAGCACTTTTTCAATTCGTTGAATGAAATAACTTTGCAGACCATGCTCATCCTTGAGGCCTTTTTCCCTGATCAGCTGCTGGCAAAAGTCGCTTTCCTCCCACTGTTTTTTCGGACACTCGTCTCCACCGATGTGAAAATATTGCCCGGGGAACAGATCGGCGACTTCGTCGATCACATTTTCCAGAAAGGTAAAGGTATTTTCCGTCGGGCAATACACATTATCTGAAACACCCCATACTGTCATCACCTCCAATGATTCATTTGTGCAACCCAACTCAGGATAGGCAGCAATGGCCGCCTGGGCGTGTCCGGGGAGTTCTATTTCCGGGACGATAGTGATAAAGCGATCCTGCGCGTAGGCGACGATGTCTTTGACCTCTTCCTGGGTATAAAATCCGCCGTAACGCTTACCGTCAAATTGATGGGGTTGCTCAGAATAATGGCCAACCAGGGTCTGATTTCTAAATCCGCCTATCTCCGCCAACTTGGGATATTGCTTGATCTCGATCCGCCAGCCCTGGTCTTCTGTGAGGTGCCAGTGGAAGGTATTGTATTTGTGCATAGCCATCAGGTCAATGAAATGCTTGACCTCATCGACATTAAAAAAATGCCGCCCTACGTCCAGGTGCATGCCACGGTAGGCAAAACGCGGCGCGTCTTCAATCTCCATGACGGGAAGAGTCAGAGGAAGAGCGGCTTGTCCCTGGTCGGAAAAAACTTCTGCGGGCAGTAACTGCAATAGCGTCTGGAAAGCATAAAATGCGCCCTTTTCCCTGCTGGCCGAAATCCGTATTTTGTCTTTACCTACGCTTAACCGGTACCCTTCGTCATTCTCGATACTTTCGTCAATAACTACAACAATATCGGCCTCCCTGGAAGGCATCACACGGAGAGTACTACCAGTAGCATCTTCAATATGTTTAACAAAAGGGGCTGCCGCCGAATCCCAGGCTCCCCCGGTAGCAGGAATGCCGATGGTAGTCCCTTCTTTCAGCGAGAAATACCCCGCTCCTTTCTCCACCTTTTTCGGTTGTGGAATGAGGGCAATCGGATCACCCTCTGTGCCCGTAGTCTCCTGAACCGGCCGGCAGGCGGTAAAAAGACAACTGCCGGCCAGAAAGAATAGGATAACCTGTATAAACTTCAATTTTCTTATCATGGCAGAGTACCTCATTTTCGGAGCAAGTTATCATTTTCCGGTCACTAAGGGTGCAATGCCGCTCATGATATCAATTAGACCACAGGTCAAATTCATAATTAAAGATCTCCTGATTGATCTGATCCGCCCGCATCAGACGATCGATCCCGGAAAGCTGATCTTCCAGTCTTTCGTCTAGTACATTGCTTTCCTTGGTGATGTAACTTGCGAAGCGTCGCATTTCAAAAAGGTCCTCCCAGCTTGATTCCTGCTTATCAGTATGATCATTGAAAAACGGGTATTTGGATAGCCATTCCCGGCAATCCGGATAATAGACCCAGAACATAGGGCGCTCGAATTTAAAATTCCCCATTTCGTCCCGCTCCGTGATCATAGGCGCAATCCCGAGTATCCTTGTTTTCAGTGTACCGTGCGTTTTATCAAAATACCAGACCTCTTTGATTCGATACCGGATGACCTTGGCTGGATCAAGTGAATTGACCACCACCTGTAGGCTTTCTTCGAACGTTTCCGGATTGATGATGGGAAGTGTATCGATCTGCTGCAGGTCGCTGAGGGCTTCTTCCGGCTTAAGCGGAAAACTGAAGTCATCACTCTCGGCGCTGTAGGCACGGATAGTCCCTTTTTCTATTCCCTCCGTAAGTATCTCGAAAAAATATTTTTGCGGGTAGCGAAAAGCCTGATTCATCTTTTCCCGGGTATCGATCAGTCGCCAGACTTTTTTCTCCCAAAGCAGATCGTTCTCCCGCAAAGAAGGATATTCGAGTACTCTTCTTTCCCTAAGTACTTTTCGCTCCACTATACCATCCAAAGGAAGTTGTTCGACGGAATTGTCTGCTAAGATGGTTGGAGGTGACTGACAAATCGCCATTAGCGGTAATAACATCAGGATAAGGTGCAACACTGTTTTTTTCATTTCAATAGATTTTGGTAGTTAATGAGTATCAGAGAGAGTGGATTTTAGGGACCCTTCGGATAGTGACAGATCTATTTTATCCGAAAGATCAACCCTCCCAGCTCCCGCGAGCTGCGATCTCCCGGGCATTTGACTTTGATACGGTCTACGTAAAAGGTGTCTCCGTGGTCGGCTTGATCAACCAGCCGGCGGGCAGGCGATTGAAAACGTGCGCCCTGATTTTCTACAACCTGTGCATCACCACTTCTCGGCACGCGGGCAATTTCGTAGCTGATGACATTACAGGTTGCTTCAAAATCAAAGTTTTCCAAAATAGGGATCACCCCCTGCTGTGCCCGGAAAGTACCTGCCGCCACATCGCCCCTACGCAGCGTTCCGCCGACAGTCGGCACCGGGTCGGGTATACGTCTGACGCGGTATGGAAAAGCCGTTGGTTCCAGCCCCGGGCCCGATACGATGATCCGGGCATTTCCGGCTTCCGCCGGTCGGGCGACGTACTTTCCGTTGCCCACATTCTTCAGTTCTGTGCCTTCAGCCCTCACTTGGATCTGCCCACTGGGTACACCTGCAGCTGAAATAGCCAATGGATTATCTACCCCTACGTACAATACATTCATTTTTTCGGCGGCAACCGTCACTGAGCGTTCTCCAACTTCATAACTGAAGGATTTTGTAAAACTTTGCACTTCTCCACTTACCGGATCGGTCAGTTCTACTTTCATTTCGTGCTTCTTTAGGCCGATGGAACCGGACGTTGCGTTAAATTCGGCTTTGCCGTTGCGCACTTCCAAAGGACGGCCATCCACCCACATTTTGATATTATCCGCTGTAGAGCTGTATGCTGCCAGAAAAACCTCACTGCGGAAAGGCTCACCGCGGATAACATAGCTTTTCTCGGCCGATACCACCGGGATGAAAGCATCCGGCTTAATGGTGTTCACTTCCGTTTTTTTCAGGAAGTGATTCAGCAGGACCGTCTGGGCCATATGGACATCATTTTGCCATTTGGTAAGCAATGGCAACACGGAGACCACCGGCATCTGTCGGAAAGTGTAGGTAGACCAGTCTTTTTCTTTGGCATCTTCCGGTGGTTCATTGATGCGCAAGGGAACAGAGGAAGCCAGGGCCTCACGTTCGGCCGGATCTTCCACTGTTGCCAGCAATTGTTCACGCACGTCCAGTATCCTGGCTTTCAGTTCATCTCCCTTGCCGCCGTCTACCAGTAGCCGGGTGGCGATCTCCTTATTTTTCTTGTGTATCGGCATGCCGTGATCATCCGGACCACCGGCCGCCATGATCAGGGTATCGCGAATATTTTTTAGGTAATCTTCCAGTGACCGGCCAATAGAAACTACTTCCGCACTTTTCTCCCGGTATGGTTCAAACTGTGAATAAGCATCTGCCTGCTGGGCAATAGCCATAGACAACTGATCATTACTCAATTGAACGATCTGACTGCTTTCCTGCAGGCCCCGGTCCAGGGTAATGAATGCGTTCAGGATCTCAGCGGATACATTCAGCGCCAGCATGGCGGTCAGGACCAAATACATTAGATTGATCATCAACTGGCGAGGTTCCTTAGGTATGGACATATTATTCTGGTTATTCGGTGCCGGCTCTGGCCTTCCACCGGATGAACAAAAAGAAGCCCCTGTTAAGGGGCTTCCACTAACGGGAATCCGATTGTTACAACCGGAAATTTTCGCGCCGGGGGGAAAAGGACGGCGTTTATAATTATCTATGCTGAATAGTTTTCAATTCCGTTTGCTTTGAGCAGGCTACATTACGTATGCGAAAACTTATTGTTATTTCGGTTTGGGATATACTTCTTCCATGCTCATTTCGGTCGTAAGAGAGATGAAATGAGTAGGGGGTTCGCATGAAGTACAGCACACGCATAGCGAGGGCCATGGTTAACCGTAAGCAATACGAATACATACGACTGCCAACACATCGGCCGGCATGTCAAAAATGTTTTTACTAAATTCCCGTTAGTTGTGATTAATTGGTCGGAATGACTCAGTGCCCGATCGAAATTGCCATTGAGGATGGTCTACAATATTTGCTGTTTGTTTCGATCGTTTGTACCTATAACGCGATCAGAAAGAAAAGTAACAGCATGCACAAAAAAAAATCTGACAAAGAAAGGACGATCATCAGCTATAATATGTACGGCAAGCTATCTACATTTTTCTTACATTTGCGAAAACGAATTACAATCTATCTATGCCGCTGGATCAAATGGACGTGGATCAAATAGAGAACGGAAAGGCTTCCAAGGAAGAAAAGGAAATGTCCTTTCTGGACCACCTGGAGGAATTACGTTGGCACGTCATCCGGTCACTCGTCGCGATCGTAACGATGGGCATTATCTTCTTTATCTTCAAAGATTGGTATTTCAACACCGTTTTCCTGGGGCCGACGCAGAAGGATTTCGCTTCCTATGAATTTTTCTGCCGTGCTTCCGAGTGGTTGCATATCAGCGGAGCCCTGTGTTTTGAGCCGCCGCCATTCCAGTTACAGGCCACCGGGTTCGCCGAGCAGTTTATCATGGCCATTAAAGCCGCTTTTGTTGGAGGTTTTGTAGCGGCTTTCCCTTATGTATTCTATGAGATCTGGATGTTTGTTCTACCGGGGCTCTACCCCAACGAGCGAAAAGTGACTCGGGGCGTAGTTATCATTTGTACTACCCTTTTCGCCCTGGGTGTGTTGTTCGGTTACTTTGTTATTGCTCCTTTTGCAATTAAATTCCTGATGGGTTATACCATACCGGGCGTAGCCAATATCCCGACCATCAGTTCATTCATTCTTTATATGCTTATGTTTACCATGCCGGCGGGGCTGATCTTCGAGCTTCCGGTCGTGGTTTATTTCCTTTCCAAACTGGGGCTGGTCACCGCCAAGGGTATGCGGCAATATCGCCGACATTCCATTATCGGTATCCTGGCACTCGCCGCCATATTAACGCCTCCGGATGTAGTCACCCAGTTCCTGATCGGTATTCCGCTTTACATACTCTATGAATTGAGTATCGGCATTGCCAAGCGCGGAGAAAAAGAATACCAAAAAGGGCTGGAATAATTTTTACTGATGCAGCGAGTTTCGACTAATCTGACCTTATTCTATAAATTTTTCGTACCCATTTTCTGGATCGTATTTTTCGGTTCCATGACTATTGCGGCATTCGTCTATAAGAAGGATTACTACGGAGAGATCCCAGGAATGCCCTTCCGCATCGGTATGGTGATCTTTTTCCTTTCCGGAGTGGCGATGTTCTTCTTTACCCTGATGCGACTCAAACGAGTGGAAATGAGCGAGGAACATTTGTACGTAACCGACTACTTCAAACACCTGCGCTATCCCTGGCAGGATATCGAAAAGATCACTGAAAGTGAATTTGCCGTTTTCAAAGTAGTGACAGTATTCCTCAAGTCACCGGGTACTTTCGGCAAGAAATTTACCTTTATGGCGAGTAGAGACCGCTATGCTGAATTTTGGAGAGAACATACCGTGTTACATGATCAACTCAAATTCGAAGTGTAAAATTTTTTTATTTATTATTTTTTTATTACATCAATATGTTTTATATTGCATCCTAATATTCTGCACAAAAAGTAGGTTAAAGGCAGTCTAATTTAGCTTACTGACCACCAATCACATTCGCTACATTCTATTTCGTCGACGGTCATAATTGGGCATCCCCTTTGCTGGATGGCGATCGCCTGATCTGTATTCGGTTAGGAACTGGCAGGTCAGAGGAATAGTCATCTACGAGGGCTGAGCTTTACCCGGAATGCTGCGGTAAGGAGGAGGGAGGGCATTTTATATTCCCACCCATATTATGGTGAGCCCCTCACCAACACCGGCCGACCGGTTTGGTGAAATCCACTGCTATGGGCAAAACGATTTGGGAAAAAGCGGCGTCTGTAAGTAAAATTCAGCCTGGAGACTCTGATACAATTTCGCGCATACACCTGAAATGTCCTTTCGGACATTCAGCGTATCCGATCTTGGAGCAGGGCCGGCAGGAAAGTCCCTGCACCTCAAACCGGCGATCCGGTCCCATTCCTTCCGGATAGTATGGATACATACCAAAACTGGGAATGGTATTACCCCATACCGACCAGATCGGTTTTTTAAAAGCGGCTGCCACATGCATGAGGCCGGTATCATGAGTAATCACCAGCCGGGCTTGACGGACCACAGAAGCGGACTGGTGCAGGCGCAACTTTCCACAGGCATTCAGCACATGAGGACCGCATTGTGCGGCAATGAATTCCCCATTCTCCCGGTCATCCGGGCCTCCCAGTAAGATAACCGGTCCGGAGATCTGCTGACACCATGCTATAATTCTTTCGCGGGGCAGGCGTTTGGTCGCGTGCGCGGCACCAATGACAAAAGCAGTGTATGCCGTAGAAGATTGATTCGCAGGAGCGGTTAACACCTTAACGTCTGTTCCACTTGAAGCGATCCAGTTGTTGACATCCAATTCATCTTCAGGCGGGATAAAATAATCAAGCCCTTTTCCATCATTCTTAATGCCAAGAGGTTCGGCAGTCTTAAGATAGCGATCCACTATATGGACATCCGGCAATTGGTTGATCTTCAATTTTACCATCAGCCATTTTTCCAGATTGAGTTTATCAAAACTGTAGTGCCTAACCCGAAACAGTGCCAGTTTAATCTGCAGCGATCTCAGATTTCGATGCAGATCAATAATGACATCATAGCCTTCCATCCGCAGTGCAGGCAATACCTCACTCACCTTTTTATGAATAGTAAATACTTTGTCAATGTAAGGATTGTCGGATAGGATCGCACCAAAAGATTGCTTAGTGAGAAAGTGCACCTCCGAGCCCGATTGCTGTTTCAGGCAACGCACTACCGGGCTCGTAAGTACAATATCGCCAATGGAACTAAATCGTATGACTAAAATTTTCTTCAAAATGTATCATCGCTGTGTTCCGGCGAAGTAAAAATAATTTTCTCAGTTACCGGCACTTTTGCCCGTGTTTTGTTTTAACAGGTAGCTCAGTTCTACGAAAAGTACCGTGGTTCGGTCACCGGCATTGGCACTTAGCCGGGAGACATTGTTCAGCGCCGGTTCCGCCCGAAGTCCCAGTGAAAAACGCCCGGCGCTGGCCGTAAGCTCCAGTGGAACAACACCTACTAATGGTGACATGGACTCGTTGGCAACACTCAGTTTCTTCTTTTTACCGTTTTCCTCATAATTGCCATAGTAAATAGTAGAATAAGCAGTATAGCGGATTCCCAGTCCAATCCCCACGCTAAGATGCTCATTAAACCGGAGCTGGGGCATGGCCAAAAATGCGGCATTCAGATTTGTATTGATACCGATGGCACCGATCAGGGGCTGACCGTTCTCATCATTGATAATAGCAGGCTCTTCATAAAAACGGGAACGCTGAGCATTGAACTGATAGCGCAGCGCATAATGGGAACGCTCGCGGGTAGTATAGGAAACGCCTCCGCCAAATCCTCCGATCAGTATACCACGGCCTTCATCGGAAGAATACCAGAGGATCGGATAATACCCCTGCAATTCATTATTAAAGGGGTAGGTCTCATTACCATTGATGTGCAACCGCCATTGCTGCGCCTGTGCAGGGCGGCAAACACAAAAGAGAGCGAACAGTAGCGATATTTTCAGAGCGTTCTTCATCTTATTTTGCTTTTACGATCGGTTGGATTAATACGTCATCATCAATGGTAAGCTCAAGGTAGTAGACCGCTTTTTTCCATCCGGCGGCACTCACGACAAAAGCCTGGCCGGGTGCTGCATTTTCCCAGACTACCAGCGGTTCATTTTTGCCGTTCAGCACCTTAATTCCCAATGTAGCGCTTGCGGGAATAGAACTCTCCACGTAAACACTGAATTGCTCAGTGAAGGGGTTGGGATAGACCGAAAAAGGTGGCACCGGCACGGTGTCCACCTCTTTATTGCAGGCCATCCACAGTAGGGCGACGATCAGTCCTGCGCCCCGGAGGAACCATTTTCTCTTCATTGAATAAATGTATTTGATGGTGCAAAACTAACGGCATTCACAGCACATATGCCCAAGTATTTTTTTGCTTTCGTCGAAAAAAATTCCCCTACCTGGGTACATACTTTCCACGGGCAACACTTTCCTGTGTAACTGATTCCAAACTACCAAAACCAAAACCCGGAACCATGAAAAATCTAATGTTCCTTTTCGTTTCTTTAATAGTTATGACCTTTGCTGCAGACTCGCTATCTGCTCAGATCCGCACTACTCCCATCCGCCAGACCACACCCGTGATGGTGCAGCAGGGTAATCCCGAAGAAGATTCCGATGAGATATTTTACCGTTCGCTACCCCAGGTACAGATGCAGATCCCGCAAGGTGAAGACGGCCATGATCATGCTGATGAACCGCAACTGAGAATGCGCCTTTCCCGTCCTCAACCTACTACGAACGTTCCCCAAAAAGCCCAGTTGTGGAATAACCGTGCATTTGTACAGGCCAGCAATGCTCAGATCGTATCTGAAGCCAACCTGCAATTGACGTATCGCACTACTTCCGGAAGCGCTTATTGTGCTGCGCCTATTGTAGAGCGGGAATTGTACGCCACTTACGCCTCCGCCAAAGCGTATATGCCGCTGTACGTGCCTTATCGCCACAGCAAAGTATCCATCTGGCAGGGATTCTACTATAACTGGAATGACAAACACGGTGCCATTGATTATGGAAAAAGCAGTGTTGCCGCCGGTGAAGATCCCACTTTTGGTGTGTACGCTATTGCAGACGGAAAAGTAATAGAGATCAAATGGAGCAATGGTGGCGGCAACGTGATCACCATCGAACATACGGCTCCCAACGGATTTAAATATCGCAGCACCTATCTTCACCTGCGGAACGGTTTCAATCATGACTTGAATCAGGCCAAACAATCTCCCAGCAGCAAATACAAGAAGTTTGCCTACAAACCCAATCCTTCCCAACTGTGCTGGGGTACGAATTCACAAACCTTAAAGGTAAGTGTCGGTCAGAATGTAAAAGCCGGTCAATTCATCGCCTGGGCAGGCAATACCGGCTCCGGAGGCATCGGCATCATCCTGGATGATAACGGAAATTTCAAGAACACGACCACTTCATTCAACGTACATCTGCACTTCGAGCTGCGCATCAAAGACAGCAATGGTGAATGGGTGAAGATCGATCCCTATGGTGTATACAATAAGAAAAGCGGTATTGACTGCTATGATCTGGACTCCGAAACGCCTTTTGCCCGCCTGTTCGCTCCGTTCTATCCCAGCTTTCATAATGTTCCGCTACAGTACATCAACCAGTACTGGGGTTATTACACCGGCATGGGCATGGCATTACAAACGATCAGCATTGATCGCGCCGGCAACGGAAAGCTAATGGCATCCGGTTCTTTCCAGTGGGGACTGCCCAACTCCTGGTATGCCCGCTTTTACATGACCGCTGCTTCTTATCAGAACTATTTCAATGAATACAACAGCAAAGGTTTCCACCCGCGTCAGATGCAGGTAAGCACAGACAGCCAGGGTAATCCGCGCTTCTCTGTGATCTGGGAGAAAAACGTTGCCGGTGAGTCTTACTACAGCTTCCACAATCGCGATGGTAACAACTTTAGTTCACTGTGGGACAACTACGTAAAAAATAAAAAATGGAAACTGGCTGAACACGTTAGCTATACCGTCAACAACAAACTGTACCATGCCGGTATTTTCCGGAGCAAGAATACCGGATTCTATGCCTACTATGGCCTGACCAGTGCGGCTTTCAACGACAAGTTCCAGGAACTCTACAGCAAATGGCAACTGGTAAGCATGCACGTAAACGGAAGCAAAGTAGGCGGACTGTGGGTGCCTAAAAGCGATAACTACGCAGCCTACTACGGACTGACGGCCTCCGGTTACCAAAGCAAGTTCAATCAATTCTCCAGCCAGGGCATGCGGCTGTACAAAGTGCAGTCTTACAATAACTCCACCAAATTTGCCGCCATCTGGGTGAAATAATATCCCTTAGTCGCAAATGATTAAGATAAGATCGTGGAATTTAAATTGCTGATCTAAATCTGACCCGGCAGCCCGTCTGCCGGGTCTTTTCTTTGTCAAAAAAACTAATTAGTGTTATATTTGATCATCTATTACGATAGTTGCTGAATTCCATACAGCTATATGTTTGAAAGTATTTTTTTCCAGGCGGTATGTTCGACCCTGGCCGTTTTATTTTCTATCCTGTTCCTGTTGAGGGCAGGTATGAATATTACGCCAAAACTCCGGGCCCGCGTTCTTATGGTCACAGGCGCCATAGCGCTGTTTTATTTGGCCGACTTGTTCTTTGCGTACCTTCTCGGGGTCAGCTTAATGAACGTTGTGAAAGCAAGTTCAATGGGTATCGGCATACGGCTGATTATAATTGGGACGGCATCTTTCAATCTTTTGCTGGATATCAGTACTATTGAAAAAGTAAAGACATTTAGTGCCGGGTGGCCATTCGGAATAAGTCTGATCCTTGTGCTTTCCTGGTTATTTTTTGAATTATTGAGCCTGGAAGCTCTTCTGGCCTCCCTCGATTAAGCAAGAATACTACTGTTTTTAAATATGCAAGAGCGCTGATTAGCCTGGCTGATTAGCGTTTTTTTGTCTTAGAGACTGGTTGATGACAACAGAGGAAAGAAAACAACTCAAACAAAAGATCGTACGCTGTAAAAAAGCGATCCCGGCGGCCAGACTTATGTTTATACCGCAGAGCAACCGCTGCGTCCATTGTGCTGAGCGCTGATTTTTTTCGTAAATAAAGTTTGGCGAAAGTGTAAGTTTTTATAGTTTTATGGAAATTAATTATTTGATAACAAAATTAATTTTGCCTAACTTTAGGATTCAACAAACTATCGATATCAGTTTCGCTGAAAAGCGCATTCATATGTAGATTGTTTTCATTTGGTTTTTTGGGGTTATACAGGGTACTACTTTAGTAGATACCCTGCTTTTTTTAACAAAAACAGATGTGGCACACTTCATTGAGTGTGCCACATCTGTTTTTAATCTAAAACTCCAGCCGATAAGCAAATACCGGCAACAAGCTCGTCTGATACACCGATCGCAACTGGCCCGCAGCAGGACTAAAGTACTGGCTGTATATATTTTGCTGATTGGTCACATTCTGTACATCCAGCAGTAGAGAATGCGTCATTCCGGCAGCATTAATGCGATAGCTCATCCCTACATCCAGCCTTTTATAAGGCCAGTTGCGGGCACCATATGGCTGATCACTCACATATACCGTATGTCCGGCCGCTATTGATGCTTCCAGATCGATGGGCGTGGTGCGCCGGCCTCCCGAATAGATCAACTTGGCGTTGAAGCCCAAAATATTCACCTTCTTTTTACCAACCTTGAATTCCTTGCCGCCTAAAGCAGTCATTTGATAATTACCGTCAAAGGCCGTGGAATACCATTGGCCATTCAGGGGTTGATATTCGGATCTGTAAAGGGACCCGGTCAGCAAAAAGTAATACTGGCCGGCAAAGAAACGCTCCAGGGTCAGATCAATGCCGTAGTTCCGGCCCAAGCCTTTATTGACCACTTTCTGTACTCCGATCACGTCCCATACATCAGTAGCGTTGATCAGGGAACCCAGCGAATTGATGTCATTCTCAACAGGCACATTGAAGAGGTGCTGATAGTACAGTTCTGCTTTCAATCTCAGCTGCTCCCCTAAACGATGGTCATAAGAAAGGATTGCATGCCAGGCTTTACTAAACTCCGTATCGCGTGCCGGAACGTGGCGGCGGCCGCTGGGTAAGGTGCCGTCAAACAAATACAGCGCCAGATGCTCCATTTTACTGTGCATTCCCAATGCTGCACTTAGTTTTTGAGTAGTAGAAAGCTGCCATTCCAAAGCGAAGCGGGGTTCAATGGCCTGTTGATGACTTAACATCAGGTGCGAATAGTGCAGGCCGGCATTCATACTCAGCCGATCATCAAAGCGATGTTTCCATTGGGCGTAAGCCTGCAGAAATTGCGTAGAACCGGTATTGTCAAAATACCGTTCCAGGTACTCTCCATTATCGCTATCGAATGTAAAATCAAAGTTCAAATAACTACCGATAAGACCAGCCCGAAGGGTGTTTTTCGCATTGAACTTAACGTTGTACAACGTACTCAGCCGGAAAGCACCATTGGTCGATCTCGTTTCTTCATCAACGTGCCTTTCGTAGGAAAGCTGATCGTTCAGCCAGTAATCATTCTCCCGGTAGCGATTGGAAGAAGCGACCGCCACCGTTCGTAAGTAACTGTTGTTGGATAATACCAGTCGGTGAGAAAGACCAATCGTCCCGACTCTTTGTTCCTCGATGAATCCCCATTTGTCATCATCATATTCCCATTGATCCCGGTCAGCTTCCGGCTCAAAGGAAGACTGGTTGGCCCCGGCAAGACCGAACAGAGCGAAAGTCCCGGCCTTGGTGGTGGGCAAATTGATCTTGAAGGAAAGGTCCTGATATTTAGGCAGGGCATCTCCGGCTGGATTAACGCCCAGGGTTTGCAATACCGCCAATGTGGAATAACGGTAGTTAATCAGATAAGATGATCCGGCTTTTCTGCTGATCGGACCTTCCGTTGCTGCTTCCAGGCCCAGCACACCGATCATTAGAGAATGCTCCTGCTTCTCGTTATTACCCTTACGCAGATTGAGATCAAAAACACCGGAGGAAGCGTTGCCAAACTCGGCCGGGAAAGCTCCCGTGTAGAAGTCGGAATTACTCAGCATCGTGCTACTCAACATACTGATGCCACCGCCGGAATTCCCTAATGCCCCAAAATGGTTGGGATTGGGTATTTCAATGCCTTCCATCCGCCAGAGTAGGCCGGTTGGGGAATTCCCCCTGACGATGATCTCATTATTGAGGTCATCTCCGCTCCCCACGGATACTCCGGCAAAATTCTGGGCCATACGCGCCGGATCATAAAAACTGCCGGCATAGCGGCTGGTTTCTTCCACCGAAAAGGATCGGGCACTCACACTGGCCAGTTCATTAAGGGCTTCGGTCTTATCATGAGTAGCAGTCACGACGACCTCGTTCATACTGATCGCCGATTCTACCAGATCGACCTGCAATACCAGTTCCTTGCCCGCAGTAAGCAGTAGACTATTCAATTGTTGCGGCTCATAGCCCAGATAGGTGACTTCCAGGTCAATCCGTCCTACCGGTATCTGATCAAAACGAAAATTACCATCCAGATCGGTTACCGCGCCTACAGGATCATTTCCGCTTTTCATGACAACAGCCGCTCCGATCAGCGGGATCTGAGTATCTACATCCCGAACCTGGCCACGAATGGTTTGGGTGAATTCTTGTCCGTTAATTGAAGTAATACATAGGAAAGTCAGGCCCCAAATAAGGAGCACAGTCAGGTGATTTCTCATTTTATAGTCGGGTTTTAATTTATATGGTGATGTGGTGATGTAGCGATATGGTGAGTGCACCACATCACCAAATTACCATATCGCCACATAATTTTCCATTACCATCTTTTAGAGCCGAACCAGCCAAACCTCAGGGCAATGGTAGCCACTGCTCCGCTAAAATCTTCATCAGTATATTCACGTCCATCACTGGTGCCGTTCACCCAGCGATAACCGGCCGTACCGACCACGCGAAACCATCTGGTCAGGTTCAGTTCTACACCAAGTTCCGGCGTCATAACGAAGATCTTATCAATGTCGCTGTACTTTTGGTTGTTATCCTGCAGATCCACATTCACGGCTCCCCAACCGATACGGGCACTGGTATAAAAGTGGAGCATCTTGTACGGTGAAATGGTCGTCCCCAGCCAAAAACCGCCATGACCGATATCCAGTACTTCTACATCACCATTGTCGAATAATTCATTAAAATCAACACTCCCCATTCCGTATCCTCCCAGAAAGAAATTATTGATCACAATACCACCGCCACCACCAACGGAAGTATTCAGGTCATTACTGATGCCCATTTCGATCAACGGCGCTCCAAATCCACCTACTACACGGGCACGGTTAAAAAGGGTTTCGTGTTGGGCGGTCAGTCCGGTGACCAGCACCATACTCAGGATCACTAAGAAACTTATCTTTTTCATCTTCATTTTTTTAAAGCAATGAGCCGGCTGTTCCCGATGTGCCTTCCAGGCAGGGAATACGCATACAACTCACTGGTTATCAGTTAAATTATTGTGTTTAAGTTATGTTATGTTGGACGTTTGGACGTTAGTCAATCCATTATTTTAGAAGCGAATACCCGCCGTAAACCCAGTCCACATTTTGATATTCGTTCCGTTGGTCGTCTCATCGTAGAAGGTTTCCGGAGTAATGCTTGAACCGTAGGTACCCGTATCCGGATCATAAAGTCTGGAGATCATCAGGTTGAATACCGGACCGGCGAACAGACTGATACCGCGGGGGCCCGTTTTCACCGCATAGGTCAGACGCGCCTGATTGAGCAGATTGAGTTCATCGGTCCAGGATTCGAGCTCATTGATGTGGATGGCCTCCAGTTCGAAGTTTATGAGCGAATACCGGCCCATACCGATCACCGTTCCAATACCATAGCCAAGTCCCCAGCTATTGAATCGACCAGTATGCGTGGTACCATTCTCGGAGATCTCCCGGTCGTCCCAGCGAATACCGGCGTGGAAAATATTATAGAAGGAACGAGCACCGAGTTTCAGAGAAAAGTTGGCAAAGAGTGTCTCACTGCCCGCAAACTCTACTTTATTATAGCCATGTCGAACAATATTGATCAGGCCCAGGGGAATACCGGAAATGGTATCCGATACATTGATCAGGCCGATCTGGAAGCCCTTGACGTTTTTCCCAACGTTCAATAGTGTACTTACTTGCCCCCACTGAACATCTCCGGCGGCATTGAATAAACCGCTCATTTGCGATTTCACTTTGCCGTTTGCCGTATTGAACAGGCCACTAAACTGAGCGCCGTCCGCTTTGCCATTGGATACGTTGAACAGCCCCCCCACCTGCAAGCCGTAAAAATCACCGCTGGAAACATTGAACAAGCCTGCGGTTTGCACGGCTCTGGTCATTTCCCCACTTACGTTGAACAGACCCGCAGCCTGAATCCCGTCCACTTCCTTACCGGCCGTATTGAAAAGCCCTGATACCTGCGTTCCGATCACTTTTCCCCCTACTGTATTGCTTAATCCCGCAACCTGGACTCCTTCAACATCATTGACCACCGCATTTACCAGACCGCCAACTTCCAGCCCTTTCACCCCGCCGTTCTTACCCCACAGCACATTTACGGAAAGGTGATTGGTCAGATCATCACTGCGTTCCATATTTGTTCCCAGGAATGACAGCAGAGAGATCTGAGCCAGCCGCTGCTGAGATACCGAGCGATTCGGATCGTACTTGACCTCTTTCAGTTCATAGTATTCATCATCCAGTTCGTATACACTATCTCCTCCCGAAATCATACGGTACTCTCTCTGACCGAGATCTTCGGGTTGAGAGATTCTTTCACGGGGAGGGCGCCGTTGGGTGATCATTTCCTCTACCGGCTTTCGCTCTGGATAGATCGGGCTGATCTGCGGCACATTTTTGGGAAGCGGAGTATTCAGGCGACTCAGTTTATTCTGATTGACCTTCAGTATAATGTGCGAACCGATCACTTTGTGTTCCACCTTGGTTTCAGAGAACAATTCATCCAGTGCATAGTCCAGCGATTCGTCCTCAATCTCCACATTCACCCGATGGGATACCGGAACGATGTCACTACTATAGGCAAATCGCACATCGTAATCCACACTGATCCCGGTCAGCACATTTCCCAGCGGCTCGTTCGTATAGTGCAATGAAACTATTTTGTCCAATACGTTGGACTGGCCCGTCAACGACAGACTGCCGAGCAGAATGAAGCTGGTAAAAAGTAAATTGCCACTATATTTCATGGTGCCGGGTTTCTAATTAGGTATTATCTGCAGGCATTGCCCTTCAATAGGATAGTTTGGCCGCTGGAATCAATGGTGACCAGTCCACTCATTAATTCTTCCACCATCATCAGCGTCTCGTCCAGCGTTGGATTCTTCAGACCGGGCAGGATAATATCGCATTGCAACAACACCTGATTTTCCACTTCAATGTCTTTACCAAAATATTTCTCCATGATATCGATCAACTCACCGATGGTACCGTTAGGCAGGTCGATCACCTTGTTTTTCCAGGCCACTGAGTTATTGCCCAAACTTTCC
>JAGQXH010000310.1 GCA_020436695.1 Lewinella sp.
AACAATTGCAACATGAAAATACCAAAGCCAAGCATTCATATTATGGCCTTTATGCCAGGCATGAACATTTGATTATTGCCCATCAGTGACTTACGACTAACAGACTTATGACTGTTGTAAATTCCTCTTCTCCGGAAACTATCTCTTAGCTCCCGCTGTAGTGCTAAAAAACTAACCCAATGAAGATCTTCATATTCGGACCGCCGGGAGCGGGCAAATCAACTATCGCTCTGGAGATGGGCCGCCGAACCGGACTGCCTGTATATCATCTTGATCATTTCTTTTTCAAAGCGCCCAACATTCATGTCTCCTCCGCTGAGGCGATGGCTGAACTTGAAACAAGCTTACCGGATGGTGACTGGATCATGGAAGGCAATCACGGTGACGCGTTGGATTTTCTGATCAAAAGGGCTGATCACGTTATTATCCTTGAGATCCCGCCACTGCTATGCACGTATCGCATCATTAAAAGGTATTTACAGCAGAATCCTGAGCTGAAGCAGGCCGTTTCCGAAGGATGGGAAGAGACCTTGTCCTGGCAGTTCATCTGGTTCACACTGCGGATATTTCCCCGAAATCTGCCGCGTCAGTTGGAACAGATCAAGATGACGGCTACCGGGCAGATCCATTTTATCAAGAATAGCCGGCAGTTGGATGATGAGATATTTTGGAAGCAATAACTGTTAAGGGAACAAGTTTTCATTTCAGGACAATTCCACTACATGCCGAAAGGGAGTATACCCGGTCAGATAAACCGTATCTCCCTGTGGTTTAGGCCAAATGCCCCGGATCTGAGACCATTTATGTTCCGCTTTTCCCGGACCAAAATGGATCACGTCTTCTTCTACCTGATACGTACCCATTCCCTCTTCCAGAAACCAGGCATCCTCCTGCTGTTCATCTGCAATGATCGATCCGGAGAGATCTCCTCCTGATCTGAAATTCATTTCTATGCACACCGGAATATGATCTACCCCGGAGATCGTGATCTCCACGGCAACTTTTCGCCCGGCTTCCTGTATCATTACTTCATAGTCGAGGGTTTGCACTTCACTCATTTCTCGTTCCTCACGCGGCATCTTTTCCCAATCCCCATCACCGGGAATAAGCTCCGATGGGAAAGGCTGAAAATAACCGTGCGTCACTGATCTTTTCAGAGTGATCTTTTCGCCGGACAGTTCGGTCTGCTCTGCTTTAAACTGCCCCTTATCTCCGTAAAACGCAGCGTGCAGGCGCATGGACTGTAGTGTGGCCAGGCCACTCTTAAACACCAGGAAGGTAGGATTTTGCTCGATTACCGAAAGATCCACATCTCCTCTACGGATGCGAAATACTCCGGAATGGAGAAAACGCTTGAAATAATTTTCCGGAATAAGCCCGGGCTGCGGCATGGGATTATCAAATATCGGATCTTCGGTCAGAAGGAGGGGCAAAACGCCAACGCGGGTCAGGTAATCAAGGTATTCTCGTTCGATCAGTGCACAGACCGCCGCATAGACCGGATTGTTATCCCTGACCGCCATGTAGCGATAAGCATAATAATAGCGCGACACATAGCCGATCTGAGAGCTGTCCTGCCGGCCCGAGGCATCGGTCAACACCTCTCCGCCGGGCTGAATGTAGTACAGACTCATATCCAGATTCCTGCGAACCAGATCAAAGAAGGCGGGCCGATCCAGCAAACGCCCCAATGTGATGAACATCTGATCAACTATGGGAGAATAAACTGCTACACTCTGCTCGGTGTACTGCCCGTCCGGATCGATATCGATTCCTTCACTCAACCATCGATCGATGCGATCCACATATTGCTGATCCGGAAAGATCTCATTCACCCGGGAGAGCGCAGAAGACACCACCCAGCGATGATTGGGCGTATGAATGCCGCCAACGGTCAAACATTTTGCTGCTCTGAGGATGAATTTGCCCAGTTGATCAATTGTCTCCTTAGTTCCTGCACCTCCGGAGCGTCGTAAAGCCAGATAAACCGGACAGAGGTCATTAATAAGAAAGGCAGTATCGGGCGGAGAATGAAAATTAGTGCTGTACAGATCAATACTGCCGTCTTCGTACTGCACATTCAATAAACAGTCGACGGCCCTGGCTAAAGGCACTTCCAATTGTGGTGCCAGATGATATTTGGAAGCCTCCGAAGTATAGACACTGGCCAGAACAACTACAAACGAGCTCGTACTATGGGGATTAGGGATATCGTGAGCATTGGCCAAACCGCCGTGCCAGCGTCGGCCGGGATCATTGATCTGTTTTTCCAGTAGTGCCTCGATCGTGGTATCCTTCCAGGCAAAGATGTTCTTTAGTAGTTCATCCAGCGGTCCAGCCGTACCGGGAAATAGCTGTGACCAGTCCATCGCCGGAGTTAGCATAAAAGAAGTGGCCAGAGTGCCGGATTGCTGTAAAAAGGTTCTTCGTTTAAGGTCCATTATATCGGAAATTTGAAAATCATCCAATCAACTCACTCTTACCCTTCGGCAGATCAATGCACACAATAGTCTGCTTACCCTGTGGTAGGAAAGTATTCCGATCCAGGCTCTTTTCTGAGTCGACTTTTTTAAGGCTTATTTGCTGCTGCCCAAACAAAAGCTCCGGACTGGAAGCCTTGAATGGAAGACGAAGTGTGAATTGGTCGGTAGCAAAGGGCGCATGAAATTGTACTTTTTTCTTGTCCAGTTCCACTCGGGTAAATGACTTCGCTGCCCAATAACGGGCGATCTCACTAAGTTTCATCCAAACCAGATTATCGTACTTTTCGTGCAGGCGATTAACTACTGTTTTGAAAATATTGAAACCCAGTTTTTCCCCATTGTAGTAAATGCCCGGCCAGTGACAGATAAAGATCGCCGGTTCTTCCTGCTCGATCACTTCCACCATTCTACCCTGGCTGAGATCGGCGGTGATGAATTTATCCGGATCGCCCGGCGTGAGGCCGTCCCAGCCGCCGAACCAGTCGCCGGTGCAGGCAATAATGTGTACCGAACAATTCGGATGATCCGTCTCCAGGCCTTCAGCGTGAAAGATCTGGGGCACTACGCTTTTTCTGGGATCGGTGATCACATCGCGGAAGAAGTGGGCCACATCCGCACCGAAGACTTCCCTGACGGCATCCCGTGTGCCTTTGGCCAGGTTAGGTACATTCCGGTGAGCAAATCCTCCGGGCGTAGTAACACCTTCGCAATACAGGCCGGCCTCTTTGAGCACGTTTAATGCATAGGCGATGTATTCACCCAGTTCATCCGAGCTTTTAGTCTGACTCCAATCCCAGTTCTCCATGTATTCCGGGGTGGCGTTTGGGAAAGGCAGGCCGGTTCGGATATCGATCACCTGGGTATGGCTGATCATTTCGGGGTGGATGTCCCAATTCGGCTGCGCCAGTTCGCGAACGATCCGGATACTTTCCTTCAGTTCGGCCGAGGTCCATCCCGGTATAAGTCGATGCAGCCACCCTGTACAGGCCGGATAGGGCACCATACTGTATTTGCCTTTTACTCCGTGGGCATCGCACCATTCCAAAAATTCCAGGACAAAGGAATCGGGGATCTCACGCGGCAGCTTACGCCAATCCTGCAAATACTGTTCCGGAAATACTTCCTTAAACTGCGGAATGCCGAAGTGGGCCATATTCACCAGCGCAGTGCTGTCGTCAATAATAAAACTAACCGGTACCCGACCGCATGGATTCAGGATCTCGACACCATCCGGCAGATCTACCGGTGAAATTGCCTTTTGCGGCTCTTCCCCCCAATTAAATTCATGAGGCTGAGTATTCCACGGCAGCAGGGCGGTGGTCGACAGGGCAGAGTGTTGCAGGAAGGTTCTTCGTTTCACGATCGTTAGTTTTGGTGATGCCATCCGGTTGAATGGGAAATGAGTACTCTGTGTTGTAAGATCTAAACATCTTATTGCTTTCGGTAACGCTCCAAAAACATGCAAAGCACGGACACATTGTAGTTGAAAAGCGCACTGGAGATCCGGTCCTCTACCCTGTACTCTCCATTCCATTCAGCTACGGGCAGGTCCCGGCGAAAACGATTCTGGCGAGCTACCCATCGCCCTTCTTCATCCTGGACCTGGATGATCTGCTGTACTCGAGCGACCAGTTCTTCCATATCATTCTCAGCTGCCGTTTCTCCCGGGGATGTTTCACCCCCTTGTATAAGCACTTGATACCTTGCCTCGGCCCGAGCCAGGGCACCGGAGAGGTCTACTTCGTAGGCATAGCCGGACCGGCGTTCCAGCGAAAGTTGTTCCAGGCTATCAACCCGAATACGGCCCCGGTCGTAATAAAGCGCTTTATTAGTACCCAGTTCAATGAATCTTGCCCACTTCCCATTCGGCAGCTGTGAATCTTTCAGCCAGCGGATCGCATCCGGGATGGGTTCGAGCAACTGCCTGTTGCCGGTATGCTCGTAGATGTCCATCAGGCTGTGTAAATTATTGATGGTTACTGCCGGACAGACTGACGGTGGTTCAAAAGTCCGGGCCCAGGCCGGTTGCAGGTATTCATTATACTGCTGGGCCCAGCCGGCCTGGGGTGGCGGCAACTGGGCGATATTCAGAAACCGGGTCACTTTCGCAATACTTTCTGCGTAGGCAGCTTTGCCGTAATACCGGTGTGCTTCCAGCATCACCCGGATGCAGTCATTGATACCGTGGTCGTTAAAAGTAGCGTAATCGTGATAGTTACCACGGGCAGGATATTGATGTGGCCAACCACCGTTATCCAATTGAGTGTTCAGCATCATATCCAAGGCTTTCTCTACGACTGCCGTCAGCTCCGGCCGGTCGACCTCCTGATCAAGGGCCATCAAAAAACTAATAGCGCTTTGCGTCTGATCATCATCAAAACTCACGGTTGTGCTCAGCGGCCGATCAAAATAGATCTTGTGATCCCAGCCACCCATTTCATTTTGTCCCTTTATCAGCGCAGCTGCAGCTGCTTCGGCAGCCGCCAAAAACCCCGGATTGCTGGTTGCGCGGTAAGCCCGGATAAAACTCATACCGACGGCCGGCGTTCCGGGAGGCTGTACTTCTATGGTCCGGGCATCGGTTTTGCCCTCTCCCCAGCGTTCCTCCCCGTCCAGGCTGTAATAATAAACGTAGCCCCCTTCAATGGCGAGGGTCTGATAAAAAGCAATGCCCCTGGCTAAACTGCGCTCGGCGGCTTCAGCCAGGGACTGCATTTCGGGATCGGATAACTGCTGTGCCCAAATAGTGCCCAGCAGGAAAAAATAGAACAGGCCGGATAATAGTCTTTTCATCGTGATCAGATAATCAATGGTTAAGTAGTCAGTTGATCAGTATAAATGACTGGCATCTGACCATTGACCACTGACAACGACCATCAATTATAACATCACCCGGTCGATCCGCTAATCAATATCCCTGATTTTGTTCCAAGGCAGGATTGGCATCCAGTTCTGCCTGTGGAAGCGGATACAGCACATGAAATGGCTGTGCCAGTGTTTTTCCTCTTTCCTGAGCCGATGAGATAAATTTCCCATGACGGATCAGGTCCTGTCGGCGCAGGCCTTCAGTAAAAAATTCCCAGCCGCGTTCCACCAGGATCTGGTCCCGCAATGATTCCTTCGTAGGAAATTCGGACAATTCATACAGGGGTGCTTCCGCCCGGGTCCTGACTTCATTCAACAGATCGATGGAAGTCTGATTGGGGCCTTCCAATTCGTTCAGTGCTTCGGCTCTGGAGATCAGGACCTCTGCGTAGCGCAGAATGGGAATATCGTTGCCGTGTACGGCGCCCAGAGCATTAGGGTCCGGAGAAAATTTAAAACTACGGGGATATTTCTTCTCAATACCGGGAATAATCTCATCGTTCATCAGATCGATATAATTCCCGCTCTTATCGGTGTAATTTTTTAATATCCAACCGTATTTCCCATTATCGGGATCATAGTCCAGTGCCCTGCGATCATCCGGATGGAATGAATCGACAAACGTACGCCACAACTGGAATTGCGCGCCGTAATTCACCTGATCAGTCGGGTAACCCACCGGATAGGCGTGCGGCATATAATTCCAGCCCGGACCCGTAGCCAGCGATTCAAAAACAAAGATCAGTTCATCGTTACCTTCGTTCTCAATGCTGAACAGGCCCTCAACGGGGGTAAACAGTTTGTACTTACCCAGAGTAATAACATCGTCCAGGATGTCAGCACATTTCTGCCATTGTTTGGTATTGAGGTAAAACCGTCCCAGCAATGCCATTGCGGCTCCTTTGGTAGCCTTACCCGATAATTCGGCATTTACTGGCAGATCAGCCACAGCCGATTGCAGTTCGGTCTCAATGAAGGATCTCACCTCATCGTCGGACGCTCTTCTCGGTTCGAAATTTAGATCGTTTGCAGAAGTGATCAAAGGAACCGGTCCGAAAAGATCGTATAGAATGTAATAATTGAAAGCCCGCAGGTAGGTGGCCTCCGCTTTGAGGGACGCGACCCTTTCCCGGGAAATGGATGTGACATTATCAATATTGTCCAGCAGGGAATTTGCATTGCGGATCGCGGCGTAGATGGATTGCCAGTTGTTGCGGAAAAAAGCATTACTGGCCTGCCACTGAAAGTTGGCAAATGTAGCAGCCGGAGCAGCGTAGCCACCACCTCTTTCCAATTGCAGATCGGTCGGCCAGCCCGCAAAAGAAAACCAGGTCTCCCGGTAGTTCGGCCAGGACTGGCTATAGGTAGCCGTCAGTACCGCATTGATACCGGCTTCGGAAGCCAGAAATGCCTCCGGATCATATTCGGTGAACACCTGCTCCTCCAAAAAATCACTGCAGCCGCTGAGCAGTAGTGCAATTGCTAAAATGGGTATTTTTAAATATTTCATGATCGTTCATTTTAAGTGACGGAGAATGTTGTTCCCTTTATTTCCGTCAAATTACTAAGCTGTTCTAAAAACCTAATCTGCCACCGATCCGGAAAGTGCGGGCAATGGGGTAATCGGTAAAAGTAGCCCGTGACACACCCACTCCATCAGAATTACCATCCGGGTCAAAACCGTCATAATCGGAAATCGTCAGCATGTTCTCTCCGGAAACGTATAGGTTGACAGATTTAAAAGGACCTGCGTTCAGAAGCGGCAGGTCGTAGCTCAGCGTTATATTTTTCAGGCGGATAAAGGAAGCATCCTGCACGGTGAAAGTGTTCACTTTGTTTTCCCCGTCGGAATAAGAGGTATAATTGACTCCGGAAGGGAATTCCGCATCCGGATTGTCAACGGTCCACCGATCCAGGTAATTCCGGGCAATATGGTTCCGCTCTTTGTTGATGGGATAGAGCGATTCTGCGACCAGGTTGTTGAAAGTTTCGACACCCTGCACCCCGATCAGGTAGATCTCCAGGTTAAAGCGGTCGAAAGAAAAACGGTTGTTCAATCCAAAGGTCATATCCGGGAACGGATCTCCCAGTATGACTTTGTCATCAGCAGTGATGGCGCCGTCGCCATTGGTATCGTGAAAAATGGGATGACCGGGTAAAGCATTGGGCTGAGGAGAGTTAGCGATGTCATCATTGACCTGAAAGATCCCATCGATCTGGTATCCGTAGAAGGAAGCTATGGGTGATCCTTCCTGTACGATCAGGTAGTTACCGGAAAAACCAAAACCACCGTAGATGATCCGCTGGGCAAATTCGGGCAGTTCAACCACCTCATTCTTGAGGAGGGATAAAACCACATCGGTTTCCCACCGGAATCTTTTTCCCGTAATATTCTTCGTGCTCAAGGAGAAATCGACCCCGCTATTGCGCACCCGGCCCAGATTGACCCGTACGCTATTGAAGCCCGTGGTGAAAGGAACGGGTTGTTGAAAGAGTTGATCATCAGTATTGCGAACGTAGTATTCCACACTACCGGATAGGCGGTAATCAAAAAGGGCAAAATCCAGGCCCAGGTTCAGCTCTTTGGTGGTTTCCCACACCAGATCCACATTGGGAATACGGGCCGGTACCGCACCGGTCTGTAACGAACCGCCGAGTACTGCATTGCTACCCGCTCTGAAAGTCTGAATGGTTTCGAAGTTATTGATCCCCTGGTTGCCGATCTCTCCGTAGCCGGCCCGGATCTTCAGTTCACTGAACAGATCCTGTGACTGCATAAAGGGCTCGGAAGAGATCTTCCAGCCAACGGATGCGGAAGGGAAATAGGCAAATTTATTCTTGTCGGAAAATTTCGAAGTGCCGTCTACCCGTAAGGACGCGGTCAGCAGGTAGCGGTCCTTGAAGGTATAGTTCAGGCGCCCCAGTTTAGAACTCAAGCGGTTCACGAATTTGCCGCTTTGTACGACATAGGTATCCGAATTACCACTTTGCAACAGGTTGGTACCCGTAACGTGCGAGAGGAAGTCACTGGCCTGGGAATAGAGCGTTCTGCGCTCAAAATTCTCGTAAGTAATACCGCCCAGCAGTTTGAAGTCGTGCTCTCCCAGCGTAAAGTCATAAGATAGCAGATATTCCGCCAGCCAATAAGTGTTTTCATTACTGTTGATGGTAGCCCGGCCGTTCACGCCCCGGCCAATCTGAAACTGATCATTCTCATACACATCACTGCGGAAGTTCTCCAGTTCCGTGCCGAGCCGTACCGTCGCTTTTAATCCCCGCAGGATCTCATAATCCGCTGAGGTGGTAGCGTATACGGTATTTATGACGTTGAGTTGGTCAATACCTTCCAGCAGAGCCATGGGGTTTTCGATAGCAACCAGTGGATTGACATCAAAATAACCTTCCGCATTGCGCTCCGGACCGATCGTGGGATCGAATAGTAAAGCAGCCGATAAAACGCCAACGCCTTCATTAGTTCCTCGGCCCAGTCTGATCACGTCGGTAGCCGCTCGGTTGGCGCTCAGGTTCAGATTGAAATTCAGGCGATCACTGGGCTGGAGCTGATAATTTACCCGGGCGTTGTATTTCTTTTCGCCGGATTTCAGGATCACCCCTTCATTGTCCAGGTAATTCAGGGCTACATAGTAGGTGGATTTATCTCCCCCTCCCTGAAAGGACAATTGATGGTTGTGGATAATGGAATTGCGAAAAATAATGTCCTGCCAATCATACCCATCGCCCACTTCCTCTATCTTTTGGGGAGAATGGATGATGTCGCCTCCGGATTCGACATTGATCTCATTGAGCACGGTAAGGTATTCGCGTCCATTGAGCATATCTACCCGGTCTTTCACATCCTGAAAACCGACATAGCCGTTGTAGCTGACCTCCATCTGACCTTTACGGCCTTTTTTAGTGGTGATGAGCACCACTCCATTGGCTGCCCGTGATCCGTAGATGGCCGAAGCGGAAGCATCTTTCAGCACTTCAATAGATTCAATATCATCGGGGCTGAGCGCAGTTACAGAGCCGCCCGGCAAACCATCGATCACAATCAGTACATCATTACTACTGTTGATGGAATTTGCC
>JAGQXH010000311.1 GCA_020436695.1 Lewinella sp.
TGGGACGATTGGATGTTGGGATGATTGGATGTTGGGATGATTGGATGTTGGGACGTGATCATGCATGGCATGCATATCGCTGGTTGCCGGTTTGTC
Source organism: Lewinella sp. (assembly GCA_020436695.1). GTDB lineage: Bacteria > Bacteroidota > Bacteroidia > Chitinophagales > Saprospiraceae > Flavilitoribacter. Next base: position 97 of record JAGQXH010000311.1, read on the forward strand.
AACTGATTAACCAGCAACTGACAATAATCCCTCACATAATAGAATATAGGTTCTCAACCCCATATGGTACGCCCTAAAATATGGAATGACTCCTATTATTTCTCCGTGCCAACATCTATTTTTTCCTTTCGGGTACAAAACCGGCTTCATACTCCGGATTCGGTCCAATGGGCATATCCGCGCCAATCGTATCCCGCCAGTGTTGCATCATGGCCTTTAGTTCGGCTACTTTATCGCCATGCTCGACCGAAAGATCGTGGGCTTCTCCGGCATCCCGGGCCAGGTTATACAATTCAAACTCCCCGTCTTCGAAATACTCATGTAGTTTCCAATCACCGTAACGCATGACTGTCCCGGGCCGCGTACGAAAAAGATCGTCCCGGCTTTCATCCTGTCCCGGACGGTAAGCCTCCAGATAGATGGGAAAATGCCAGAACAACGGCCGGTCGGGCAAAGGGCTATTCTTCAACAAATGATCTTTAAGACTGATCCCATCCAGGATCTTTCCTTCCGGCCGTTTTACATTCAGCACATCCAGTAAGGTGGGAAAAATATCCATCTGAACAATGGGCGCATCCGATACCCTTGCTTCCGGAATTTTTGCCGGCCAGTGCACCATAAAGGGTATGCGGATACCTCCTTCGTAATAACTCCCCTTCCCGGCACGCAACGGATGCTGTCTCGACAAATAAGAAATACCGCCGTTATCAGAGGTGAAAATGAGTAAGGTATTCTCATCCAATCCCAGACTTTCCAAAGTACGCAGGATGTAGCCGATCCCTTCATCCACCGTTTCGATCATGGCGGCATAGGTCGGATTACTCCCCTGACCGTCACTCATGGGCTTACGAATGTACTTGTTCACCCGGCCCTGCTTGGCCTGCAAAGGAGTATGAATGGAATAGAAAGGCATATACAGGAAAAATGAGGTATCCCGGTGATTGCGGATAAAATAGGCCGCTTCCGACGAAAGCCGGTCGGTAAGATATTCCCCTTCCGGCCCGTCTTTCAGCGCCGGGTTCTGATATGGGCTGAAATAGGTCTTGGGATGACCGGCACGGCTTCCACCGATGTTGAAATCGAAACCCTGAGTAGTGGGATCTTCTCCGATATGCCATTTACCGATTGAGGCTGTGACATACCCCTGTGCTTTCAACACTTCCGGCAGGATCAGCATCGAATCGGCGAGGAATTTGGTATTCGGCACCGGAATGAGTTTTCGGGTCTTTGCATTCCCCCGGTCCGAAGGGCTCACCGTATAGACACCGTGACGCGGGGTATTTTGCCCCGACATCAGACACGCCCGGCTGGGTGCACAGTTGGCCGCTCCGGCATAGGCATTCGTAAATACGACACTTTCCCGGCTTAAGGCATCAAGATTGGGGGTCTCATAATAGGTAGATCCCATAAAGCCCACATCGCGCCAGCCGAGGTCATCAACTACGATCAGGATAATGTTGGGCCGTGCATTGGTAGTACCCGATTCATCGGAAGATTCACCGCAACCGATATGCAATAATATTGTAAGGAACAGAAAGATACTGGATGCTCGCATGCTGGATGTAAGTAATGGTTTGAACGAAAGGTAATAAGTACTAATCAGATGACCGAGATCAATTGCTCGATTTTCCGGATTTGACCACTTTTTTCCTAAAATACAACTTCAATGGAGATTCTTTCCTCATTAAAACAAAATACGACATCCGGGGAAATGAAATAAAATGGCAGGAAACGCCAATGGGCTCTTTTACCTTGGTCGACTTTTGGTTCCACAGTTGCGAATATTGCATTCAGCAATTTCCGGAACTCAAATCGATCTACGAGGAATTCCATCCGCAGGTATTTGAGATTATCGGCATAACCGTTGATCACGATCGATATGTAGGGGATTGGCTAAGTACGATCCAACAGCATCAACTGCCCTGGCAACAATACCGGGACCGGAATGGAGTACAGAGTGAGAAATACTTAATCAAGGATTTTCCAACCAATTTTCTGTTGAACGCCAAAGGAGAGATCATTGCAAAAAACATTGATCCCGTTAAACTGACCGCTTTTCTGAAAGAGCATTTATAAATGGTAGAAAGATTTCTGAGACTGTTCACAACAACAGGTTACGGTCTTCGACCTCTCCTTCGAAAAAGGCCAATAGATCCTTTTTTGTTCGGCCACTCTCGGCCTTGAATCCACCTGTTGTCATGAGATACAGGAATAGAAGCATACCCAGTGGGATGAATATAACGGCACCAAACTGACCTTCCCGGATGGAAGCGATCAGCATCGCGACAAAGGCAATCGTAACGCCCACCATCCAGATCGCTGCAAAAATCTGGACCATGATGTTCAACCTCAGTTTTACCTCCACTTTGGCACCGGCAGCATCGGAAAGAATACGCCCCTTGATGACAGGCAGGAAGGAATTGCGGTAGTGAATAATACGGTTGATCTCGAAGGTGTCTCCGGTGAGATTACCTTCATAGGGTTTCAGATTATTTTTTTTGAAAGGAGACCTTAACAGCTTTTTGGGTTCAATCTCAGCCATTAGACGCTGCTTGAGTTCAGAGGTGGTCAATTCAGAGCGGATCGTCAGGTTTTCGTAGGGTAGGAACTTCATTTCGCTTGCTATCGATGATTAGATCAGGTGTTTTCCGTTTTGGAAAGTTAGATATTTTTCACCGTTTTAGCAGGCAAATGGGAACAAAGTATGAGAGTGTAGGATCAGATCCAAGGAACCGAGAAGTAATATGCCCTCCTTACCCTGTGAAGCTGATCCTGTATTTGAGCTTATGCTTGAGCATACTAGTCCGTCAACGGGCGAGGCAATACCTGAAGGCTATCCAATTGCAAAGCCTGAATACTGTCCTGGATCTGGGCCAGGGAATCGGCCAGCAATTCTTCCGGTGACTTGATGCGCATCGGGCAGGCTAACAGGCGTTTTTGTGCCGGTGTGAGTTCCGGGAATTCACCGTCCTGCCATGCTTCAAAGCCGGGCTTTTTGAGTACTTCTTTCATGTAATACGCCCAGATCGGCAAAGCGCTGGCAGCACCCTGTCCGTTCTCAAAATTCCGGAAGCGCACCAGCGGAGAATCGCCGCCTACCCACACGCCGCTGACCAGATGCGGATTGTAACCGATAAACCAGCCATCGGCATGGTTCTGGGAAGTACCGGTTTTACCGGCAATCGGGTAGTTGTATAGTCCGTAACGCCAACGCAGGCGACTGGCCGTACCCATGGTAGCCACTGATTCCAGAAAATGGGTCATTATCGTGGCCGTCGTAGTATCTACCACCTGTTGACCTTTTTCTACCCGACGAAAATCAACCAGCACTTCTCCTTCGTGGGTGAGAATGTGGCTGATGGACTTAGGCCGTACTTTTACTCCCTGATTGGCCAAAGTGGCAAAAACCTGGGTCATATCGTAAAGGCTCATAGAAGCAGCTCCCAACGCGATGGAGGGTTCCTCGGGGATCTCACCCGTTATCCCCATGTCATGGGCCAGTTGGATAACGGAGTCGACACCAGTGCGAAAGATCAGATCGACCGTAGCTGTATTTACAGAATGTGTGATCGCACCCTGCATGGAATAGCTTCCACCGTATTTACCATCCGCATTCTGGGGTATCCAGTCGTCCAGATCCGCACCATTGACATCGATGTGCGGGTCCGGATCTTCGCGATTGTAATCCTTGATCGCCCAATCGTGCTTGGCATATTCATGGAAGATCTCCAGGCGGTTCTCGATCTGCTCGCAAGGCTCAATGCCGCTGCGTAGTGCCTGCGTATACACTACCGGTTTGAATACTGACCCGGATTGCCTTTTGGACCGCACATGATCATACTGGAAAAAGTCATAATCACTACTGCCCACCCAGGCCCGGATAAAACCGGTTTGCGGCTCCATCGACAGGAAGCCGACCTGAAGTACCCCAAGATGGTATTTGATCACGTCCATCGGACTCATCACTACTTCCTGCGGACCATCCCAGGTGAAAATGGTCACCGAATCCCGAGTATTGAATTTTTCCAGTATCTCCGCCTCAGTCAGCTTCTGTGCTTTCAGATGCTGATAATAAAGCGAATTTTTCATGGCCAAATTGAGCGTAGTCTCATCGTACCAGGGCGCAGAGTTACCCGGCCAGTGCCGGTCAAATTCACGCTGTACCTCAGTCAGGTGCGTCCGGATCGCGTCCTCGGCTGCATGTTGCAGACCGGAATGGAGCGTTGTGTATATTTTCAGCCCATCGGTATACAGATCGTAGGGCTGTCCGTTCTCTTTTTCAAGACCGGCCAGCAATTCCTCTACTTCCCGTTTTACGTATTCCCGAAAGTGTGGAGCAATTCCGAGGTTACGAACCTCCTGATTGTACGCCAGATCAATGGGCAGTGCCATAAGTGAATCCCGGACTTCATCGGTGATATAGTTATTCCGGGCCATTTGCTGAAATACAACATTACGTCGATTGATGGCTCTTTCCGGGTGTCGCAGTGGATGATAATAGGTTGTAGCCTTCAGACTACCGATCAGAAGCGCTCCTTCTTCGGGTTTCAGTTCAGTGGCTGACTTGCTGAAAAAACGTTTGGCAGCCACATCTATCCCGTACATATTGTCCGGGAAGGTGACGGTATTGAGATAGAGTGCCAGGATCTGCTCTTTGCTGTAGATGCGCTCCAGGCGTTTGGCGGTAATGATCTCTCTCGTCTTGTGGACTAACAGAGAAACAGCAGAGTTCTCTTCCCTGGATAGTATATTCTTGGCGAGCTGTTGTGAAATGGTACTTCCTCCCCCTCCGGAGCGATCACCCTGCAAAATGGTCCGGAACATTACCCGTCCCCAGGAGCGGTAATCGATACCGGAGTGATCGTAAAAACGTTCGTCTTCCGTAGCTACCAGTGCATTAATGATGAATTCCGGAATACTATCGTAAGTCACCAGCAGGCGGTACTGATCGAAATATCTGCCGATCAATACGCTGTCTGCGGAGTAGATCTCCGAAGCACCCTGAGTTTGCAGTGCTCTAAGTTCTCTGAGAGAAGGAGAAGTGGCCGAAATGACCATGATATACATCCAGAAACCTGCCAGCAAGCCGGTTGTGAGCAGTACAGCCCATTGGATCCATTTCGCCAGCAGCGGGCGACTTTCCGAGAATCGTTGCCAACGGAACCAATAGGGTTGCAGGTGTTCACCTACTGCCGAACGCCACTCCGCAAACTGCGAAGTGGTTCTTTGAAGAAGCGTATTCATTACTTTAATTTAACCTCTTGTTGAGGTATTTATCCTATTCCTAAACCCTATTAGCGTTGAAATGTGCGATCATATTGTAGAAATTTGTAAATAAATTTACCACCGTATCTCAACAATGATCCCCAAAACAGGGCTATTTAGGCGCCAACCAATGATCCGCTTTTTGCGGTTTCTAGGCTGTTGGATAGTTATTTGCTGGGAATGAGACGCATATTACTGCTCCAGGTCACAGGCTTTTGGGAGATAATTTTCAGACCAGCCAGCTTTGGCAGACCTCCAAATACCAAACCTAAATCTTTATCAAACTCAAAATTAGAATTTATGAAGATCCGAATAATCCAGTTTATTTTTTTCACCATGATGCTTTCTTCCTGTGGAGGCAATCAAGCGGCCCAAAGCGATCCCCCGCTACCGAATAAACCGATGGCATCCGGCAGTGAAAACAGGAGCGAAGACGAGATCATACTCCAGCTTTCGGCTCATCTGGTAGCCAATCCTGAAAATCAGAACGAACGAGATCAGAATGCCATTGTCGATTACGCGATCGAACAACTGCTTCCACTGGAACGCACGCCCAGCGGACTGTTCTACTACATACAGGAACCCGGTGAGGGCGAACTCCTAAAATGGGCAGATTACATCAAAGTCGACTATCAGGGATATTTTCTGGACGGCAAGGTATTTGACGATACCCGCAAACGGGGTAAACCGCTTCAATTCTACATCGGCAATATGATCAAGGGATGGAATGAAGGATTGCAACTGGTAGCTCCCGGTGGCCGGATCCTTTTGGCAGTTCCTTCTGCACTGGCTTACGGGAAAGACGGGCTACCGGACGGCAAAGGGGGATTGCTTGTGCCGGAGAATACCCCTCTGGTGTTTGAAGTGGAAGTGTTGGAAAAGTTAGAGGCACCGAAATGAATATCAGGAAAAGTACATTGGCAAGTATAAATCCATTACATAAGCTATAATAAACGTATTCCTACGAACGGTCCGATACGACCTGGTTTCATTGCTTCATGGCTGTCATCTCAATGCAAGCGTAAAGCAATGGAAATAAGTAGTGGTATCCAATTTAATTAACAGTGTAATGCTCATTGACTGGCATAGCGCGTCACATTTCCAAATAAACAGATAATTTATCGATTAAATAGATTTTCGCTGCTCATCATAGCTTATCTTAAGGCGCAAATTCTAACCCCTAAAACATAACAAGTATGTCATTTTTTGATCGAATGAGTAACGGATGGTCGCTTGGCATGACCAGCTTAAAAACGATCTGGGAAAATAAGAACCTGCTCGTATTTCCGGTGATGTCCGGCCTGGCACTTATTTTTATCTGCCTCAGCTTTTTTGGCGGCACTTTTGCACTTTACGGGCAAGACCTGGAAGCATTTCTGAATAGATGGAGTGAACACAACAACGTAGTATTGTACGGTATTTTGTTCGTTTTCTATCTGATCAATTATTTCATCATTGTTTTTTTCAATGTGGGGCTTGTCCATTGTGCGCGCCTTTATTTTGAAGGAAAGGAAGCCAGTATTAAGGACGGTATCCAATACAGTGGTTCGCGGCTCGGTGCCATCCTTTCCTGGTCAGTGCTGGCGGCAACGGTGGGCACTGTACTGAAAATCCTGGAAGATCGGCTTGGCTCCCTGGGCCGGATCGTAGTCGGCCTGATCGGTATGGCCTGGTCAATCGCTACCTTCTTTGTGGTGCCGGTCATTGCCTACGAGAATGTCGGCCCCATTGCGGCCGTCAAGCGCTCCGGTTCAATGATGAAGGAAAAATGGGGAGAATCTCTCGGTGCTAATTTTTCGTTTGGCGTATTCTTTTTGCTGGGCTACTTCCTAATTGCCTTACTCGCGGTCCTTTTGTTTTTCATTCACCCTATACTGGCTATCGTGGCAGCCGTATTGGCAGCGCTTTTACTGCATACGGTCGTGGCAGCCGCAAAAACAGTCTTTATTGCAGCTACCTATAACCATATGACCGATCAGCCCGCAGGCCTTTTTGATGAAAACGAAATGCTGGATACGCTGTTTTTGGTGAAGTAAACTACACTGCTAGCCGCAGCCAAGGAGGATGAATAACGATCATGGCTTTGAGATCATCAGTCTCTATGGTTAGATGGCTGATATGATTGGTATGGCTAAAACACTTCAGTCATACCAACCATATTTCACACTCTCCACATCATCATAAGAAAGCAGGATTACAAAAGCAATACTACTTACAAGAGCAGTATATTTCTCTTACAGCAGATAGAATTCCTCCCATCCCTTACGAGGCTGTCCGCCGGAAAGCAACATATTAGCCAGCGGATTATTGGTGATCTGCTTGGTTTCCCGGTCAAACATGAGTTTGGTATTCAGGCGCTGAGCCATTACACCCAGCGTAAATACCTGACTGAGCGGACCGGCAATATGGAAAGGAGAACGGGTCTCTTCCTCCCCTTTGCAGGCCTTCAGGAAATTCTCAAAGTGATTAGAAGTACTTTCCGGCACTTCCGGCAGGCTGCTCGCCATATCCTTGGCTTTTTCTTCCGGAATGATAGACAGCGTACTACCATGAGAACCGCCCTTGAAGGTCAGTTCCTTACTGTAAATGATCTTACCCGGATTTAGTTTGGCCGGTTGCAACTGACCATCGCTGGGCGGCGGGATATTCGGATCGAGTTCAGATACGCCGTAGCCTTTGGGTACGGGCGGAACATTGTCCAAACCATCGTACCAGGTAATATCCATGGCCGGCATATCTCCGCGTTCGGGGAATTTGAATAACAAGGTGGATGACATTGGGAAGAAGAACGGATTGTGGCCTTTCAGCATTACGGCATCCACCTCGTAAGGCAGGCCGAGATCGAGGAATTGATGAGCCGTATCCATGATGTGTGCGCCCCAGTCGCCAAGGGCGCCCATTCCGAAATCGTACCAGCAACGCCACTGTCCGTGGTGATAATCTTCGTTATAGTCATGGTAACAAGCCGTTCCCAGCCAGGTATCCCAGTCCATCGTTTCAGGTACAGGTTGCCCCTTAGGCCAACTGCTCATATTCGGATCCCAGCCGTGCCAGCGACGGCGGCTGTTCATGTGGGCCGTCATGGCCGTTACATCTTTAATGATCCCTTTTTCCACCCAGGTCTTAAACTGGAAGTAGTTGGCCTCCGAATGGCCCTGGTTACCCATTTGAGTCGCTACATTATGTCGCCTAGCACAATCCATCATCAATTCCACTTCCTGGAAAGTGCGGGCCATGGGTTTTTCTACGTATACGTGTTTGCCTTCCGACATGGCCAGCATCGTGATCGGGAAGTGCGAGAAGTCCGGCGTGCCTACACTCACCGCATCGATCTGATCGCCCATCTTATCGAACATCACCCGAAAATCATGAAAGCGTGGAACGTCCGGAAAATTCTTCAGGTTTTCCTGCGTATGTTCACCGCCCATATCCACATCGCAAAAGGCGACCATATTCGCCAGGCCGGTCTTGTATAGTGAGCGGGTAATATCTCCGCCCCGGTGCCCGATACCGCAACAGGCCAGGTTGACTTTATCGCTGGGCGCCACATATCCAAAAGCTTTACCCAATACTGAGGATGGAACAATAGTAAATGCTGCGGCTGAAGTAACGGCCGAGACGCCGGTCTGAAGGAAATTTCGTCTTTTCATCAGGAAATGGTGAAGTCTGTTAAAGAGGGTGTTGTTTTTATCTTACTAACTAGGACGGCAATGAAGCCTTACACCATTACTCTTCATTGCCGTCCCGGTTTTGATCCGTCCCTCCGTCAACCAGTCTACTTCCCCATTTTCAGCGCTGCCCGCTTTTTGCACAAACTGCCGATCACGAATATTCCCAATAAGGGGAACAAAAGTGCTGCCGGCCAGAAACCCAACGACTCGTACAACAGTACGACAGGGTACCAGAAGCTGGCAGAATAGATCTCCCCGGATTCCAAAGCAGACAGCTCTGTATATGTCCAAACCGACAAGAGTGGGAATACGATCAATGCCAGATAAAAGATACGATTGTAGTAGGCCTGTTGCTCCTCCCGGTTATTCTCTGT
>JAGQXH010000312.1 GCA_020436695.1 Lewinella sp.
TGAACGTTTTGTCCATTACAACACGGGAGACGGTCTGACAAGTAATGTAGTGCGCTTTTTGCTGGAAGACAGCCATGACAACATTTGGCTGGGCACCGGCGGCGGCGGAATGAACCGCATCAATCCCGATGGTTTTCAACACCTGATACTGGATCATTTTACTCCGGATAACGATGTATCGGCCATTTCCAAAGACCGTAACGGTAATATCTGGATGGGCACCAACGATGGGCTGTACCGGTACAACGATACGGCATTCCTTTACTATAACAGGGAACAGGGACTACCCACGAGTGAGATCGGCGTGGTCCTGGTAGACAGCCGGGGACATATTTGGCTGGGTACTAAAAAAGGGGCAATACGCATGGAGCCGAAAAACCGGCGTTTTGTCCATTTCACCGGTGAACAGGGGTTGATGAACAACAATGTTAAGGCCATTGTAGAAGACCGGCTCGGCAGGATCTGGTTGGGTACAGACAGTGGACTGAGTTGTTTTTCGAATAATGGCTTCATTAATTATTCGATCGATAATGGGTTAATTAACGACGATATACAAGTACTGTTGCTCGATCTGGAAGGACACTTATGGATCGGTTCCAAAGGTGGTGTAAGCTGCCTGCAATTCGACGACCCCACGGCGGAAAAGATCATTCATTACAGCACCGGTGAACAGCCGGCAGGTAACAGTGTCATTTCTTTATTGCAAGACCGCAAAGGCAATATTTGGGTAGGCACCGAAGGACAGGGTTTGAGCCGCTTTCAGTATGGGTCGCCTCAACCGGATTTTATCCGATATACCATTCAGGACGGCCTGAGTAATAATACGATCTGGTCGCTGGAGGAGGATCGCGACGGAAATATTTGGATGGGCACCGAACGCGGGATCACCGTAATGGTCATGCCCGAAGAACAATGTTACACTTTTCGCCAGGAGGAAGGCCTGAAGCGTCTGGATTTCCAGGTCGGTAGTATTCTGCTGGATGATCGTAACCGGATGTGGTGGGGAACCCGCGGCGGGGTAAAGCTGGACCTGGATCAGTTTGAGTTGCCGTCCAGGCAGGCGCAGCCCGTCCAGCTTACACATATCGACATCAATAATGATTACATAGATTTTAAGCGTTTGTCGGATCCTGCCTACCAGCAAATCTTTCGTTTCGGCAGGCAATTATCAGCCGCTTTCGATTCAGTGCCGGCATTTGCCAATTACCCGGTCAACCCAACTTTGCCATATTCGCTCAACCAGCTGACCTTTCATTTCTCAGCGGTAAACGTACCTTCCCGGGAGAAAGTGCGATATCGCTACTTCCTGGAGGGAGCCGATGATACCTGGACCTACTCCAAACAGAATTTCAGTGTGCCCTACCGCAATCTGGATCCGGGTTGGTACTCATTTAAAGTACAGACTACGGATGAGACCAGCAAGTGGAGCCCACCGGTCAGCTATGATTTTCGCATTCGTCCTCCGTGGTGGAAAACTGCCTGGGCTTATGCCACCTATGTTTTATTGGGGCTGGCTGCACTTTACCTGGGTTACCGGCTGTCACAACATCAGTTGCGTCTGCAACATGCTCTGGATAGAAGAAAGGCCGAAACACAACACTTAAAAGAGCTGGACACGGTAAAAAACCGATTGTATACCAACCTTACCCACGCATTTCGCACCCCGTTGACCATCATTTTGGGAATGACTGACCATGTTCAGCAACACGTCGACGAACCGCTGTCAGAACCGCTGCGTCTCATTCGCCGTAACGGACAGGAACTATTAGGGCTGATCAATCGTCTGCTGGATCTGTCTAAAATAGAGGACAAGACTTTTCAGCTTCATCTGCAGCAGGGAGATATTGTCTCCTTTTTGCGCTATCTGACCAACGCCTTTCATACCTACGCTGCCGGTAAAGGCCTGAAACTTGGCTTTTCCTCCGATATGGATCATTTGATCATGGATTATGATCCGGCACAGGTGCAGCAGGTTATGTCGAACCTGCTTTCGAATGCGATCAAATTCACCCCTTCCGGAGGAAACATTAGGGTACAATTGGGTCAAAAGGAAGATCTCTTGCGAATAGAGGTGGTTGATACCGGAATAGGCATAGCGCCACAGGAGTATACTAAAATATTTGATCGCTTTTACCAGGCAAATTCCCTGCAGGATCACCAGCGGATAGGCACGGGTATTGGACTCGCCCACGCCCGTGAGCTCGTGCACCTGATGGACGGAACCATTGAAGTAAGCAGTGAGCGTGGATTGGGTACCACTTTCACAGTGGATTTGCCGATCCGGAACAATAGTGCCATACCTCATGCTGAAAGCCCTCTGGTATTAGAAGTGATGCCCGAGTTCTCTCAGTATTATGGGGAGGCCACGTCTAATGACACGAAAACTTCGCCTATCCCGGTACCTGAGCAAATGGAAAGCAGTGAACAACCTCTGTTACTCATTATAGAAGACCACACCGAGGTAGCATCCTATCTTCGGGTATGCCTTCAGGATAACTACCAGCTTGAATTTGCGGCAGACGGTCAGGAGGGGATCGATAAGGCACTTCGGCAGATCCCCGATATTATCATCAGCGATGTAATGATGCCGAAGAAAAACGGTTATGAGGTTTGCGAAGCAGTCAAACACGACGAGCGTACGAGCCATATTCCCATCATCCTGCTGACCGCTAAAGCCGACACCGATTCCCGACTGGAAGGATTGAGTACCGGTGCTGATGCATACCTGGCTAAGCCTTTTCATCAAAAAGAATTACAGATCCGTCTGGAAAATATGTTGGAAAATCGACAAAAAATAAGGGATTATTTCGCCCGGAAATTCGAGCAGGGCATCACCATTCAGCCATCCTCCCTGGCAACGGTTTCCACCTTGCCCCCTATGGAAGATGCCTTTTTGGAACGTATTCGAAAGATCGTGGAGGCAAATTACGACGATGAGAACTTTTCCTTGCCGCAACTTTGTCAGGAAATTGGGATGAGTCGTTCTCAGCTTTATCGCAAGATGAAAGCCCTGATCGATACCTCTCCATCTGACTTCATCAGAACATATCGCCTGGAAAAGGCCCGTGAGTTGCTGGCCTCAGAGGAACTGAATGTATCTGAGGCGGCCTGGCGCACCGGCTTCAAGGATGTAGCCCATTTTTCCAAGCTCTTTTTGGATGCTTTCGGCTATTCTCCAAGTCAGGAGAAAAATTAAGAGATGCTATGTTAGCATCTCTTAATACGAGTTGCAACCAATTGACAAGCCTTTGCAACCAATTGACAAATATCGCATCACTTCAATCTCTACCTTTGTAAGGTACTCAGTGTGTAGCCCTACCCCAAAAAGCAAACAGCTCCGCATTTTACAACTTTATATCTGGAGTACGCCCAAGGGTTGATCCCTGTAAATAAACTCCTAAAACCCACTTTTTTCAAACAATTCCCCCCCTCCTTAAAACCATGTGCGCTATATCTGAAATGTGACGGTATTCAACCGTTCAGTACAGACGCCGGCATCTGAGATGGCATTAGTCCTTCTCATGATGCATCGGCAAGGCGCGCGCTCCAAATTTACCGGAAACTTTTTCGAACCATTGCCTTATTACCCATGAAAGTAGCTAGAATAATGGTCGTAGAAAGTGAATCAACGACTATTCATTTGACCCAGCAAATTATTCAGCAAAACGGCCACGGCATCGCCGGGATGGCTACAAGTTGCGAAGAGGCCACGAAAATATTCCTACGGGAAAAACCAAACCTCAGTCTGATCGGCCTTCCCATGTGCAGCAGAGAAGGCTGCATCGAACTGGCCCAACTCATGCGACAACATTCCCGGCCTTTCCTGCTGATGGCCTCGGTACTCGATGAACAATGCATCGAACTCGTCAGACAAACATTACCGACCGGTTTACTCACCAAACCGGTACAACCGAAACTCCTCCTTGCCCAAATTGAAATTGCTCTCCACCATTTCCGTCGGACAAGTGAACCCAAACCCCTGTTTACGCCACCGGCTGACAATCATTTGGATAACATCCTTCTGACAAACATCCTCTATTTACAGTCGGACCATGTGTATGTACAGATCCATACTACAGAAGGCGATAAGGTATTGCACCGCAGTTCACTGACCGAAATCCTCAGGCACTTACCTCCGATGAGGTTTGTGCAAACCCATCGCAGTTTTGCCGTCAATATCCACAAACTGAGCCATTGGGATGACCGCTACGTATATGTCCAGGAACAGGCCATTCCATTGAGTAGATCCCGCCGGAGAAAAGTATTGTCTACTGTAAGAAAAGTAACCGAATTGGTTTAGGGTACTACGCTGCAATTACCATTCAGAACATAATCCCTACCATTCAGAACATTGCTTCCCGAATCTCCTCCTTTCCTCTTGGATCTCGATACTTTCACGGACGATCATTCACTTGACATGCTATATGTGCAAAACACTGATCAAAGCTTATTTTTTGTTCAGCGTATTCAACCGATCATGCTACTGAAGTAGACCGAATGTCAACTCCATTATTTCCTAAAAGGAGGCCTATCCTCTAAGGTAATAGTAAAAAATAGGGACTGTATTTAAATAGGAAGGCCTTCCCGGTTTTGGCCGGGGAGGTTTCTTTTTAATACTCAGATCCCACATTACGATCACTTCACCAGACGTGAGAAATTACTGGTACCGGCTACCGAGCCGGCGGAGGAATTGTCGCGGGGCTACTGGCTGAGGCGATATGAGGAGTTGAAATGAAAGGTCAGGCGGCAGACATCATCCTTTCCGGTTCCAGTACATTCACTTTGCCGCTGGCGAAATCATAGACCCAGGCGTGCAGCCGCAGGGTTTTACCGGCTTTCATGGCTTTCCTGTAGATGGACGTTTGTCTCAGATTTTCAATCTGGGCCAGTACATTCAGTTCCACCAGCCGGTCTAGCCGGTCGTGTTCGTCCACAATGGCATCGAGTTCGGCCTGATGACGGGCAATAACGTCTTTGATGTGGGCCAGCCAGTTGTCGATCAGTCCGATGGCATCGTCTTCCCAGGCCGCTTTGACCCCACCGCAACCGTAATGACCGTACACGATAACATCTTCGATACCGAGTACTTCTACGGCGTATTGGAGTACGGAGAGGAAATTCATATCCGAGTGGGCCACGACATTGGCGATATTGCGATGTACGAATATCTCACCCAGATCACTGCCCAGCACAACGGCCGGCGAAACGCGGCTGTCAGAACATCCGAGTAACAGGGCAACCGGTTGTTGCCCTGTTGTCAGCTTTTGAAAATATTGAGGCTCTATATCCTGCTTCTCTGCCAACCATTGGCGGTTGTTCTGCAGAAATTTAGTTACGTTATCTTTCACTACTTGGTATTTGCTTCCGGTTGCTCGGCAATAGCCTGCCGGATCACGTATTTCAGCGTATTGGCCGACTGCATACCGGACTGGCGCCATTTGGCCTCACCATTCTGGAACAGGATGAAAGTAGGTACCCCACGGATCCCCATTTGTCCGGCCAGAGAACGGTTCTTGTCCACATCGATCTTAACGATGGAGGCATCATCTCCTATTTCGGAAGCCACTTCCCGTAAAATGGGTGCCATGGCTTTACACGGACCGCACCATTCGGCGGAGAAGTCCACTAAAACCGGTTTTTCACCGTTGATCAGTTCGCTGAAAGAAACTTTCTTTGTCATTATTCTGGTATTTTATTAGTCAAATGATTTGTTACTCACTCCTCACCTCATAACTACCTTTCACATAAAGGTAGGGATCAAATATTAACCTGCCTTTAATGTTCTTTAGCTTGAATTCTCCCTTGGGGAGATGCCGAAGGCAGAGGGGCTCTCACTCCTAAAAATGAGGTAGCAGGAACATTTCCATCTGTCCCACGCTACCACCATTATAAACTTGTGAAAACCCATTAGATTTCAGATAGTTAGTAGCCATACCACTGCGGCTGCCACTTCTACAATAAAGCACAATTGGCCCGGACATCTGCCGGAATTCATCCAGCCGATTGGGAATACTCTGGAGCGGAATATTCAGCGCTCCTTCTACGTGATGATCGTTAAATTCAAATGGTTCTCTGACGTCTATGATAGCCACATCGGGCTGTCTTAATGCAGTTTGGATATCCATTGGATGATTGGTTATTTTACAAGTAAGTTTGTTTAATAATTAATTTGATACTGCAATATTACGGGGGATTGCAATGCCAGTCTGTAATGTGGATCACACAGGCATTTTCAGGAGGAAGCCTTATCCGATTGGCGGGTGTTATGGGCATTTTTGTAAGCCCCCGGCGTCATACCGACATGCTTTTTGAATAGATTGAAAAAGGTGGAGCGGGAAGAAAAACCGGCTTCCTGAGCAATGGCAAAATTGGTGAGATGCTGCTTTTGCGGGTCCAGCAGCATGGCCTTTACCGTTTCCAGACGGTATGCATTAATATAGGCGTAAAAACTGGTCTGAAGGCCGGTATTAAGCAGCTCGGACAGCTCCTTTTCCCGGATGTTGAGGTATTGTGCTAATTGTTGCAGACTCAACCCCGGATCCAGATAAGGCTTCTGTTCCTCCATCAGGCGATCCAGTTGCACCCGCAGCCACCGGGTATCCTCTTCCCCCAGACGGGTTTCGCGAATGGTGAATTTAGGAAAGAGCAGTTCCTTGTGAAATATGATCAGATAGCTGCCGGCCAAACTGATCAGAGCCGTAAAACTCCAGATCCAGTGGTAGTCCAGGCTGGTAGACATCAAATTGTATAGAATAAAATTAGAGGTCAGCATGCCTGCCCAAAGCAGGATCAATATTCCCTGCACGGTGAAGAGTGCATAAAACCATCTGCCGGAAGCTTTTACTTCATCGCGTTGTTCATTCAGCTCACGTTGCGCATACCAAAGGTAGAACAGACCGGAAAATAAAAAAACAACCTGTTCGGCCAGTGCCGGAAACTGATCAAAATCATTATAGCGTCCACTACTACGCCAGGTAGCCTTCCCCAGAAAGAAAACCAGGTTCATCAATACCACCAGAGCCGCCGGAAGAAAATGTAACAAATCGCGTCGGGAAAAATCCCAGTGCCGGGCTCCGTAGTGACGAATGTAAAACAACAATGTCGGACCGCCGGCTAACAGGAAAGTTGCCGGAAAATAATACCAGCGCTCGGGGGCATGCAGGGAATGGCCCGTTCCGGCCAGCTGACTCCTGAATGCATACAGCACATGACCAAGGAAAAACAGCAACAGGAAGATCACCTGTGGTTCTCGCTTGTACTTGATCACGGTAGAAATGCTCAATAGTATCGCCAGGAAATAGGCCGGATAAAAAAGACGAAAATGGAAGATCGCAAAACGGCCTTCGCTCCAGAACACCCATTCTATTGCCTTTACCTGAGGATAATTGTTCTCGATCAACGGCATGTTGCAGTTCAGGCACCGACCGGGCAGATCATATATGCGATCATGACCTCCGCAGGCGCAGGGCGGGCATACATACCCGGCTTCAGCCGTGCCGTCTGAAGTGTTTTTCCAGTCAACGACCGCCGGACTGAGCAATAAGACCAGTAGCCAGATGAGTGACAGGTAAACTCCCGGGTGATTCATGTTGCGAATTACCATCTTTAAGCCCTATAAAGTTACTCAAAAAGGTACATCTGGAAGCAATTGTACTTTTCAAACGGTCCTATCCATGCTTCTTACCATGAATTTCACTGATTTTTGGCACCGAGATCATCTTCTTTAACAATCACTCGACTGTAAATCCAGAATTCATGAAAAAATTACTTTTTGCCTTTTTATGCGTGCTATTGCTCCTACCACTCAAGGCCCAACGGACCGCCGACATTCAGAATGTGGCCCTGTTCCTTCAGGACCGGGTGGAGATCCTTGACTTTGCCGGGCCCATGGAAGTACTGATCGCTGCCGGGTTTAACGTCTACATAGTGGCCCGGACGAAAGCACCGATCAAAGCGATGGGAGAGCTTACCATACTACCCGACTACAGTATTGAAGACTGCCCTACTCCCGATCTGATCGCCTTCTTCGGAGGTGGAGGAGCCGCTCGCGTGGCCCAGTATCCGGACGTACAAAAATGGCTGGCCGAAGTCTTTCCCAAAACCAAGATGCAATTCTCGGTATGCACCGGCGCCTTTTTCCTGGGGGAAATGGGCCTGCTTGACGGTAAAACGGCAACTACCTTTCACAGTGCCATTCCGGGCTTGCAGGAGCGCTTCCCCGAGGCTACTGTACGCGACGATGTACGCTACGTCGACAACGGCTCGGTGATCACGACGGCCGGCATTTCAGCGGGTATCGACGGCGCCCTTCATCTGGTAGCCAAACTGAAAGGAAAAGACCGGGCAAAAGCAGTGGCCGAAAACATGGAATATTTCGGATGGGAGCCCGAAAAAGGATTGATCATGGAAACCCCAGTGGTGCAAACCATCAAAAAGCAGGGATTCCGCAAAGCGATGCAATCCGCAGGTGAAGAGAGTACCCTCTACTACGGAGAAATGATGGATATGGGCAAAGCACTCGCTGCCGAAGGACATCCGGAAAAGGCCATGGAAGTATTTGATTATGCCCTGGAGGTATACCAACTGGCACCCAACGATTGCGAAGTAGTGCGGGATGTTTATCTGAATGCCGGTCGTAAAGTGCCGCCCAGCCGAGAAAAAGTATTGCAGTTGGTCAATGAAGGTGATTTTACCGCAGCTGCTGATATCATCGAAACCACTAAAAAAGACTTTCCTAACTGGTCTTTCTTTACGGAACACAACGGCAATATGCATGGCTATCATTACCTGGGCAACGGAGACATCAAAAAAGCGATCGGTGTATTCAAATTAAATGTGCTTGCTTATCCCGATTCCTTTAACACGTACGATAGCTTGGGAGAAGCCTATATGGCCGCCGAAGAATGGGACCTGGCCGTACAGAACTATCGCAAGTCGGTTGATCTTAATCCAGATAATGAGAACGGCCGACAAATGCTGAAAAAGATCGAGGAACTACGCACAAAAAAGAAGCGAATGGAGCAGCCTTGAGGGAGATAGTGAGAGATTCGTAAACATGAATCATGCGAATCAGGGGTTGAATGACCAGATATACCAATGTGCCAGCCCCAGCGGGCGCTGAAGTTGTTAGCCTGATGTGGAAATAGCATTTCCTAGCCCCAGTGGGCGTAATGTTTCGCCCCGCTGGGGCTAGGAAATGTCATTTCCACATCAGGGCTACCAATGTCAGCGCCCCGCTGGGGCCGGCACATTGGTATATTTGGTTATTCAACCCCTGATTCGCATGAATCATCCCAGATTTTGAAATAGAAGTTGTCTAAAGTTTTCTGCTGCCGGTGAAAAACCCGGATTTTGCCGCCAATTGAAGGCTATTTTTCACTGCATAGCGTTCGACT
>JAGQXH010000313.1 GCA_020436695.1 Lewinella sp.
TACTCAGGTTTTGGTGTAACAGTTTACCGCCAGGTTCGATCTCCACCATGTGTACAGCAATGTTATTGGGTTCTTCGAATACGAAGTTGAGATCTTTAATTCGTTTGGGTTTTTCCCCGCCGTCCGGCAGATTATCGGGCAGGTCATTATAAAGTACGTATTGCCGGTTCCCGCGCTTCAGGAACTGATAGGAAATGAAGTCCGTCAGGGTCCAGAAAGCGGCCTGCTTCTTAGGAATGCGAAGCATCCAATCCTTTTTCATGTCCTTGTCCAACTGAACAACCAGTATATCATTGTACTTATCCTCATCCTGTTCATACAGTCGTTGCTCTGCGATCATGGTAAGCCCACGATCTTTATCCCAGTTCAGGTGATCGATAAAAAAATCGCGAAACTGCCGCGTTCCGGATACGTATTTCCCATTTTCGCTGTATGGATGGATCGCTTCATAAGTATCCTTATTGAGGGGAAACTCCCATTTGCGATATCCCTGGGTTTGCTGGTCGATACGATAGGCAAACACGCCGTCAAGCGTCAGTTTGTTTCCTTCCCGGTAAAAACCTCCTCCCAGCAGGTTGCCATCTTCGTCCATGGTAAATTTTAGATCAGTAATTACTTTATCGGTCAATTGGATGGTAAAAGCCGTGGCTTCATCACTGTTTTCGGAAAGCCGCAAGACAAACCGCTCGATCTTTTCATCCTGAATTCGGGTTTGCGCCCCCACTTTTCCCTTATAATCTTCACACAGCAAATAGCTGTTGCCATCATTGTCCACACGGCAGGCATAGATGTAGAAATTGGCATTTTTATTGGGCAACAGAAAGCGCTTGTGCCAGAGTCGCTGTAGCTTCTGATCCAGTACATGTATCTCCATCTTTACCGGATCTTCCGGCACGGCGTAGGTCCAGCTGTAAAACATGAGCTTGGTGCTGTCGGGTGAAAGTGCATATCCGAACGGTACCCGCAAACGGCCCGGCACATAGGCTTCGGCGATCTGTTCCGAGTCGACTTCCACAAAATCGGACAGCCGATAACGCCGGATAAATAAAAGATCGCGCTGAGGACCAGGATAAAACAGAGAAGAAACAATTACCAGTTGGCCCTGCCACAAGAAGGCGCCCTCCAACTGAGCGAGCAAACCTCTCTGGACCAGTGACACCTCCTGTATGTTTATGATCTTGTCATTGGGACCGGTCAAAACCAGCCGGGCTATAGTTGGTTGTTCTTGTTTATCGGTAAATATGGAGATATAGCCGGTATCGGCTACCGGCAACAATTCAAACATGGAGAACTCTGCCCGGTTTGCAGCTGCGGGTTTTCGCTGCGCATTCAGCGTCACTACGCCCAAGGTAAAACCGATCAGAAGGAACAGGGAGGTAATTATCTTGCTCATCCTTTTTGTGCTGGTTGTTTTCAATATTGGAAGAATATAAACAATTGCCGCCAGTTCACTTCATCTTTAAGAAAACTTTATAACTTTTCTAAAAAGCCTTACCTTCACATGATGGAATGGATGGAAGAATTACCCGAGGCATTGACGCCCTTTCGCGAAAAATTGTTGGATAGCAAAAGGGCATTTATTGAGATAATCCCTACGCTCGAAGCACCGGCCCAGCCGTGGCAGAGCTGTTTCGGAGGATACCCTTATTTGCCTAAGGATATGCCATTTCCTACCAGTCCGGAAGGTGAACATCTTTTTTTTCTGGCGCAGATCAACCTGAGTGAAGTGCCGGAATTGCCCCCCTTTCCCAGTAAGGGTATCTTACAATTCTATATCTTTGATGACGCCTTTTTCGGAATGGATCCGGAAGACCCATTCGTACAGGATCATTTCCGGGTAGTATACCACGCGGATGTCATCACGGATCGATCCGGTTTACAGCTGGATTTTTCTTTCCTCCGCGACTATGGAGATCTTCCGGTCTATCCTCATTTGAGTAGCGGGATGGAATTTGAGAAAGAAGAAGAGATCGTTCCTTTGTCCGATCGTTTTTTTAATCGACATTTAGGGGCTGATTTCTTTAAACAGTTTGGTGAACTTGAATGGCCTTTGTATGATTACTATGGCGAACAGGCATCTTCCGAAGGCCACAAGATGGGAGGATATGCCCATTTTGCTCAGGAAGACCCCAGACAGGAAGAAAATCTGATGCTGTTGTTCCAAATGGATACGGATGCTGAAATGGAAACCATGTGGGGAGATATGGGAACAGCAAAATTCTTTATTTCTGAAGAAAATTTAAGCCGATTAGACTTTTCGCGTGTTATGTTTTATTGGGACGCGTATTGATAAGGCGTGAGTAAGTGAGACGATGAGTGGGTGGTTTTCCCACTTTCTCACCGTCTCACTTACTCACACGCTAAATAATTGACAAAACCAGGTATTGGAGCGGTGCCACTTTATTCATTAGCCGAACGCGTTAATTGCGTTCCTGTTTAATTCAATTTTTCACCGGTACTGCTTTATGAAAAAAAGTTCTACACGTCTTTTAGCTTTTGCGGGTATTCTCGTAGTAGTTGTTGTCATTGCCTTATACAGGCTGGGATTTTTCTCCGGAGAATCAGAGAAGAATAAGATAGCTGAGGCTGAACCTGCTGCTGCCAAGGCCCCAGCCCGTGGCAACTCATCCGGCCCTCTACCCGTCAGCGCCATGCTCATCCAGCCTACTTCCGTAATTGATTTTATTTCCGTAAACGGCTCTACCGAGCCCGATGAGGAAGTCACGGTGTCCAGTGAAGTCCCGGGCAAAGTCTTGAAGATCCTGTTCAAAGAAGGTACCAGGGTCAGCCGAGGAACGCCGCTGGTAAAACTGGATGACACAGAGTTGCAGGCACAGCGCGAACGGCTGGTGGTGCAACAAAATCTCAATCAGAAAATTGCCGAACGCCTACAGGCCCTGTATGAACGGGAAGGGGTCAGTTTGCAGGAATACGAAGTGGCCAAGGCCGAAGTGGAAAAGGTCAAGGCTGAGATCAGCCTGATCGATGCCCAACTGGACAAGCGTACCATCCGGGCGCCCTTCAGCGGGGTGCTGGGCCTGCGTATGGTAAGTGAGGGAAGTTATCTTTCTCCCGGAACACCTATCGTCAACCTCGTAAGCATTAATCCCATCGATATACAGTTTGCCGTTCCCGAAAAGTACAGCAGCGCCGTAGGCCCGGGGACGGAGGTAACTTTCCGCCTCGACGGATCAGCTAAGGATTTTAAAGCCAAAGTGATCGCCGCCGAACCGGTTATCGACGCAGCAACCCGGACTTTCTTACTGAAAGCCACTGCGCCAAACCCGAATGGGAGTATTCTTCCCGGTGCATTTGCCAATGTCACGGTCAACCTACAGGAGTTCACTTCCAGCATTATGGTCCCTACAGAGGCCGTTATTCCGGAACTGGGCGGTAAAAAAGTTTTTGTAGCCAGAGGCGGTATAGCCCAACCGGTAGAAGTGGAAACCGGTATCCGGCAGGAAGCCAGTATTCAGGTGATATCCGGGCTGGCTGCGGGTGATACGCTGATCACTTCCGGTATCTTACAGTTACGTGCCGGTTCGCCCGTTGATATTAATCTGGGCACCGACTAGTCCTACCTTTTTTCGTCAATCGTTTACCGTCAACCCATCCAATCATGAGTCTATCATCCATTAGTATTCAACGACCGGTACTGGCCACAGTACTGTCCATCGTTATCATCCTCTTCGGCTTTATCGGGTTACGTTATCTGGGCGTGAGAGAATACCCCAGTGTAGATAAGCCCATCATTTCAGTATCTACGGCATACGTCGGAGCCAACGCCGAGATCATCGAATCACAGATCACCGAGCCCATTGAAGAGGCTGTGAACGGCATCGCCGGCATTCGGTCCATCACCTCCGTAAGCCGTGATGGTCGTAGTACGGTAACGGTAGAGTTCAACCTGGAGGTTGACCTGGAAACAGCCGTTAACGATGTACGCGATAAGACCAGTGTTGCCATGCGCAACCTGCCTCCGGATGCGGAACCGCCAGTGGTGTCCAAAAACGATGCAGATGCCAGTCCCATCATTTTCCTCAATATCCAGAGCGACAAACGGTCGTTATTGGAGTTGACGGATATTGCCGAAAATATCTTTAAGGAACGATTACAAACCATTAACGGCGTCAGCAGTATCCTGGTCTGGGGATCCAAGCGTTATTCCATGCGCCTCTGGATCGATCCCAATAAACTGGCCGCTTATCAGCTTACGCCGCTGGATGTAAGAAACGCCCTGCAACGGGAAAACATCGAGCTTCCCTCCGGTAGTGTGGAAGGCAGCAATACTGAGCTGACCGTACGTACTCAGGGTCGTCTGACCACTCCCGAAGAATTTAATAATCTGATCATTAAGGTGGCCAACGGCAATATTGTCCGTTTCCGCGACATCGGATTGGCGGAACTGGCCCCGGAAAACCTCCGGTCTATTCTCCGACGCGACGGTATCCCCATGGTCGGTAATGCTATTTTGCCGCAGCCGGGTTCCAATCATATCGAGATTGCCGACGAAGTGTACAAACGTCTGGATCAGATCCGAAAAGACCTGCCGGAAGATGTCAAGGTGGATATCGGTTTTGACAATACGAAATACATTCGTGCATCTATTGCCGAGGTACAGGAAACCATATATCTGGCATTTGGCCTGGTTACACTGATCATATTCCTCTTCCTCCGGGATTGGCGTACTACGCTTATCCCCATTGTTGTGGTTCCGATCTCGCTGATCGGCTCCTTTTTCATCATGTATATCGCCGACTTTTCCATCAACATTCTAACACTGTTGGGTATCGTACTGGCCATTGGTTTAGTGGTGGATGATGCCATTGTGGTGTTGGAAAATATTTACGCCAAGATCGAAGCGGGTATGTCTCCCCTACAGGCTGCATTTAAGGGAGCCGGAGAGATATTCTTTGCCGTTATTGCCACTACGGTGGCTCTGGCGGCCGTATTTATGCCGGTGATCTTCCTGCAGGGACTCACCGGACGTTTGTTCCGGGAATTTGGTATCGTGATCGCGGGAGCGGTGATCATTTCCAGCTTTGTGGCGCTGACACTTACGCCCATGTTATCGAGCAAACTGCTCAAACGACGGGATATACAACCCTGGTTCTATCGGGTTACAGAACCCTTCTTCCGGGGGCTGACCAATGGTTATGCTTATTTATTGAACGGTTTCATGCGGGTACGCTGGCTGGCATTCCCATTGATGATCGGTACCGGACTGATGATCTATTTCTTTGGCAAGTCACTTCCTTCCGAACTGGCACCACTGGAAGACCGCAGTCGCCTTCGCGTTAATGCAACCGCCGCCGAAGGTGCCACTTTTGAGTATATGGATAATTTCATGAATGAACTCAGTGCCGTCACCGAAAAAGCCGTACCGGAAATGGAGGGTTACGTATCCATTACTTCTCCCGGGCACGGATCTTCTTCCTCTACCAATTCCGGCTTCCTGATCATGCTCCTGAAAAATCCGAAAGAACGGCAGCGTTCCCAGCAGGAGATCCTCGATGATATCTCACCGATCTACTCCAAGCTAAGCGTTGCCCGGGTCTTTGCCAGTCAGGAGCCGAGTATCGGTGACCGGCGAGCCGGTCTGCCGGTGCAGTTCGTGATCCAGGCTAACAATTTCGATAAACTAAAAGAGATCGTACCTACTTTCATCGAGGAAGCCCAGAAAGATCCAACTTTCAGCTTTGTTGAT
Source organism: Lewinella sp. (assembly GCA_020436695.1). GTDB lineage: Bacteria > Bacteroidota > Bacteroidia > Chitinophagales > Saprospiraceae > Flavilitoribacter. The sequence continues at coordinate 5,708 of JAGQXH010000313.1, forward strand.
GTGGACGTAAAATTTAATAAGCCGGAGATCCAGATCAATATCGACCGTCAAAAGGCACAGGATCTGGGTGTTTCCGTTATTGATGTAGCCCAGACCCTGCAATTGGGCCTCAGTGGACAACGTTTCGGCTATTTCATTCTGAATGGCAAACAATATCAGGTAATCGGCCAGATCCAGCGGGAAGACCGGGATGAGCCGATCGATGTACGCTCCCTGTATGTTCGCAACCGGGATGGCAATATGATCCAGCTCGACAACCTGATCACCATGACGGAGCAGACTACACCGCCGACGCTTTACCGTTTCAACCGCTTCATATCAGCAACTATTTCTGCCGGCCTGGCCAAAGGTAAAACGACCGGTGACGGTATCAACGCCATGCAGCAGGTGGCCGACAAGGTACTGGATGATACTTATCTGACCAGTCTTACCGGTCCTTCCCGGGATTTTGTGGAAAGTTCTTCCAGTCTTTCTTTTGCCTTTGGGCTGGCGCTTATTCTCATTTACCTGGTACTGGCGGCGCAATTCGAAAGTTTTGTGGACCCGTTCATTATCATGTTCACCGTGCCCCTGGCTTTGGCCGGAGCGGTACTGACGCTGGCCTGGTTTGGGGAAACGCTGAACATTTTCAGCCAGATCGGTATCATCATGTTGATCGGTCTGGTGGCCAAGAATGGTATCCTTATCGTAGAATTTGCCAACCAGCGCAAGGAACAGGGACTGGATCGACTGGCGGCTATCAAAGATGCGGCGGTGGCGCGTTTCCGCCCCATTCTCATGACCAGTTTATCGACTATTCTGGGCACCCTGCCTATTGCACTGGCTCTGGGCGAAGGGTCCAGCAGCCGGGTGTCAATGGGTATCGCAGTGATCGGTGGTCTGGTATTCTCCACCCTGTTGACTTTGTTCGTTATTCCCGCCATTTACTCTTACCTCTCTTCCAAGGTGGCGAATGTTAAGGATGTGTCTGAGATGATGATGAAGGAGGAGGAGTTGGTGCCTTAGTTTTTTGAGGTATCGTTGCCAGTTGCCGGTCAATAGTTGACAAGCCGGCAACTGGCAACAGACTAATTAACTCAAGTTGTCAGTAGTCAGTTGTGCTGGGCTAAGCTAAAATGGAGCCGATTTAACCCGGCTTGATAATTCGATTCTGGTTTGATCAATTTAACGTCCATCATTATTTAATTTTCTTCTGCTCCGCCGCATTCACAAACAGCGTATTCCCGATCTCTTCATAACCAGAGAAGACATCCACACCATCGTGTTTGAGCACCTCATCCCGGAAACCAACTATGGTCAGGTCGGCATCCTTACTCTTTTCACTGATGATGGAACGCGGATCGATATCCGGCTTGCGCGGGATCACCTGAATGTTCTTGGGTGCGATTGGGAGCTGTCCGGCGGCAATCAGCTGGTTGAGATGATCCCGTTCGCGGTCGCAGCTCTCTTCCGGATACAAAGCATAGATCTTGATATAGCCGTCTTTCCATTCCCGGTGGCCGAGGATCACATAGGCGATCAGGATCATTAGGCTGGCATTTTCGTAATCGTTGGATGTGATCCAGATATGGATGCTTTGCTTGAGACCATAACTCCGTTCGCTGCTACCCAGTAAAAGAACGTCGAAATCCACCGATTTGACCAACTTGAAATTGTCGATGATATCGGGTAGATTGGTCGATTTGTGTTTAGAAAATTCCAACAGTAGCAAGTTATTTTCGGTACCGGAAATGCCCGGCAACTGGATCACCTGGGCGATGGCCGAGGTATAACTTGGGCTGATCAAGGTATCGATATAGACATTACTCCGGCTGGCCTCGGCCATCCGGATCAGCCGGTCCTGTGCTTCCTGAGCTTCAATATGAGTGGTCTTGGAAAGATAGCCTGATATCTTATGTATATAGGTGCCGAAACCATAGCGCTGAGCGATCCAGCGCAGGAGGTCAAAAGCTGCCAGCCGGTCGAAAGAGTATTCGGAAATGCAGACGGCAGACGGGCGCCAACTGGCAGTCTGTTCCTTGTCGGCCTTTTGAAGAAACACCTGTAGTTGTCGGCTCAACTGGAAGATCACGCCCTGGAAGATCACCGCAATATTCTTTTTTTCCGGGTTGTACCGGCTTACCACCAGATAGATCACCGACATAAACAGTAGTGCCAGGATGGCGTAGCCGGGGTTCATAAAGAACATCAGTCCGAAACAGGCAATAGCTCCGAACAGGGAGATGTACCAGCGCGAGCGGAAAGTAGGCCGGTAGGAAGGATCTGCCGCAAAATGCTGAAGAAAAGAGATCAGGCACAATGAACCGTAGGTGACCATAAAGAACATGGAGATGATCCCAGCCACAAAATCTAACCCGCCCATCATGATAAACGCAAAAGCAATAACGATCACTGCCAGGGTAGCATTGAAGGGCTCATCGGTCTTACCCCGCCCGCGAGACAACCAGTAGTTGACTGGGGTTGATGGCAAAAGGCGATCGCGTGCGATTGCCTGAAGCGTACGCGGAGCCACCAGGATGGAGCCCAGCGCCGAAGAAATAGTAGCAGCTGCCAGTCCGAGCGGAATGATCCACCAGCCTTGCCAGGCAATATCGGCCATGACCAACCGGCTGGTATCGGCCAGATCTTCCGGATTGGCGGATACGGCCAGCTTGTAGGCTATAAAGCAGTAGATGATCATACCGGACAACGTACCGGCCAGAGTGCCCAATGGAATGGAACGCCCCGGATCGCGAAGATCGCCGGAGAGACCTACGCCGGCCGTCATCCCGGTAAAAGCGGGGAAAATGATGGCAAAGACGGTAAAAAAACTAATGGGTAATGTGGGCTTCCCCGGATCGGGAGCCGTTTTGCGGGGTTCGATCACCGGTGATTCATTCAGTACTGTGGTGCTGTCTTGTCCTGCCGGCAGCATGTGGCGGCGTGCTACAGTAGTATCGTCCAGAACTTCGGTATTATATACGGTAGCCAGCGGATCGAGCGGCTGCGACTGATATTCCGTAGTGCCCAGAAAAAAAGCGAGCAGGGCAATGAAGAGGGTAACAACAACGACATAGAGGGTCTTGACGCCCAGGTCAGCCCCCTTCCATAAAACGATAGCAGTCAGCAGGAACAGAGCCGGAATACTGACGGTCTGCTTCTGTTCCAAAAGCCAGATCAGGCTGGGATGGAGATCATATTTACTGAGGATATAGTCAAAAAGGGAAGCAAAAGATTCGGAAAAGGCAATAATGTAAAAGGCTACACTGATGGCCTGGGAAAAGAACAGGGCAATACCGATGGAAGAACCGATCACCAGACCAAAGGAACGGGAAATAATATAATATTCGCCGCCGCCTTCCACCTTCTGATTGGTCGCAATTTCGCCGATAGCCATGGCGGTGGGAATGGTGACGGCATGGCCGATCAGGATGATCGCCAAAGTGCCGAGCAGGCCTACGGTGCCCACGGCAAAGCCGAACCTCAAGAACATCACCGCTCCCAGAATGGTAGAAATAGCTGTGAAAAAAACCGGGGCGGTACCAAATTTGTTAGCCGAATCTACATTCATGATCTTTGTATTGAACCACAAGTTACATCAGGCGAAGGGAATTGTAAACGAAAACCATACGAAAATGATGTGTTCCCCAAGCGTAAGTTTATTTTGGTGGCAATGAAAC
>JAGQXH010000314.1 GCA_020436695.1 Lewinella sp.
TTGCCGAAGCGGCCGGTCTGCTGAAAATGGACTTCCTTGGGCTCAAAACCCTGACCATCATCAAGGATGCGGTGCGAATGGTGAAGAGCAATTTCGAACGTGCCCTGGAAATGGATGATGTTCCACTTGATGATCAGTCTACTTACGAGCTTTTCCAACGCGGTGAAACGGTTGGTATCTTCCAGTATGAAAGCTCGGGTATGCAAAAGTATATGAAGGAACTGGTGCCTTCATCTTTTGAAGATCTCATCGCCATGAACGCGCTTTACCGGCCCGGTCCTCTGGAATATATACCGAACTTCATTGCCCGGAAGCACGGTCGTGAACCCATTACCTACGATCTGCCGGAAATGGAAGAATACCTCGCTGATACCTACGGAATCACCGTTTATCAGGAGCAGGTGATGTTGCTTTCGCAAAAATTAGCCGGATTTACCAAAGGCCAGGCTGATAAGTTGCGAAAGGCAATGGGTAAAAAGTTGAAGGCAGTACTGGATTCACTGTATCCTTTGTTCATGGAAGGTGGTGCTGAGCGCGGCCATCCGAAAGATGTACTCGATAAGGTTTGGAAAGACTGGGAAGCTTTTGCCTCATATGCTTTCAACAAGTCACATTCCACCTGTTATGCCTTTGTCGCTTTTCAGACTGCTTATCTGAAAGCACATTATCCGGCCGAATTCATGGCCTCCGTGCTCACGCATAACAAGAATGATATCAGTAAGCTGACCTTCTTCCTACAGGAGTGCAAACGAATGGGCATTCCCGTACTGGGACCCGATGTAAATGAAAGTCAATCGGATTTTTCGTCTAATAAAAAGGGAGAAATCCGCTTCGGGCTCTCTGCGCTGAAAGGTGTAGGCGAAGGACCGGTGGAGGAGATCCTCAAAGACCGGGAGGAAAATGGCATATATGAAAGTCTTTTTGACATGGTCCGCCGTCTGAGTTTAAGGGCCATCAATAAAAAAGTGGTGGAAAGTCTGGCATTAGGCGGTGCATTTGATTGCTTTGAAGAAGTCCATCGCGCACAGTATTTCACTCCTTCCGATAAATATGATACCCTGCTGGAGCACGCTCTGCGTTATGGGAATGCCTATCAAAGCCAGAAAGCGCAGGCGGTCAATTCCCTGTTTGGAGCTACCGACGAAGTGCTTATTCCAGAGCCTACTATTCCTGAATGCCCGCCCTGGCCGCTGATCGAAAAATTGAATCGGGAGAAAGAAGTGACCGGGATCTTCATCAGTGGTCATCCCCTGGATGATTACAAGATCGAGATCGATAACTTTATCAGTTGTGAGCTTTCAGAAGTTGAAAGACAACAACATCGCCCTTCCTTCAATCTGGCGGGAATGGTCACCTTGTCCAGGCATATGATCAGTAAGAATGGCAACGGATGGGGGATCTTTGCCATCAGTGATTATAGCAGTACACTGGAATTCAAATTGTTCGGTGAAGATTACCAGCGCTACAAACACCTGCTCGAAATGGGCAAAGCGCTTTTCCTGATCGGTGGCTTCCAGAAAGGCTGGCGGGGGGATGAAATGGAATTCAAAGTGAAGGAGATCAAACTGCTCGAAGGAATCGCAGAAAATATGACCGAGTCGATCACGATCAAACTAAATCTGGATGCCATCACTGCCGAAACGATAAATCAACTGGACGATCTTTGTAAAAGATATCGCGGCAAACACCGGCTGCGTATGGAAGTGATCGACATTCCCCGCCGTTTAAAGCTCAAACTGATGGCTAAGGAACGAAAGGTCCAAGCGGATAATGACTTTATTATGGAACTGGATAAGATGGGCGTGGAATACGCAGTGAATTAGGCGGAGTAAGAAATTGATCAGTTAGTGGCATAATGCCGGAATCACCATTCAAAATTTACGGTTCCGCTTTTCTGCCTGTATCCGTTTGTATAGTTTACCCATACTTTTGTCTTTCCTTCTCAGTTCGGCCTTACTGCTCTCAAAACGGGTACGTTCCCGCTGCATTTTTAGAAAGTTCTCGTAAGCGGCTTCATCCAGTTCGCCGGAATCCAGGGCTTCCAATACAGCGCAGCCCTTCTCATGCTGGTGCGTACAATCCTTGAATTTACACGAATCCGCCAGCTCTACAATGGCCTCGAAGGTCATTTCCAATCCTCCTGTTGTATCGGCAATACCGACCTCCCGCATGCCGGGATTATCAATGAGAATGCCTCCGTTCTCCATCAGAATGAGCTCTCGATGGGTGGTCGTGTGTTTGCCTTTATTGACCGCCGAACTAATATCTCCGGTCTTCATCTCTTCTTTGCCTGCCAGTTGATTGAGCAGCGTGGATTTCCCTACCCCGGATGAGCCCAACAGGCAGATGGTTTTCCCCTTTTTCACGTATGCAGCAACCGGTTTTAAACCCATTCCGTTTACATTACTCACCGGCAGGATTGGTATTCCCGGAGTAATGCGCTGAGATAAGTTGTCCATTATTTTATTCAGCTCGTCCGCAGTGATAAGGTCGATCTTGGTAAGTACAATTACGGGATTTACCTTGGAGGCATAACATATGGTGAGATAACGCTCCAGGCGATTGAGATTAAAATCACGATCAACTGCCTGCACGATCAAAGCATAATCTACATTAGTGGCAATGATCTGGGTCTGCCCGGAGCGGCCAACCGCCTTTCGCTCGATAACCGAGCTGCGGGGAAAAATAGCGTGGATCAGCGCTTTATCATCATCGTAAGGTGCAATGGCCACCCAATCACCCACTGCAGGAAAATCATTCCGGCTTTCTGCCGTAAATCTTAGATTACCGAGGAGTTCGGCCAGATACTCCCCTTCCACAGTCTTTACCACATAGCGCTCTTTGTGTTCGGATATTACTCTCCCCGGCTCAAATTGTGTAAGATGATTTTCCAGCCGATAGGATTCTAGTTGTTCGTTATAGCCCAGATCTTCCAGTGTCATGTCGTTCCAAATTTGGATGCTTATGATAGTGGTAACTCAAAAGCAGGTAAAATAATTCCCAAAACCCTGATCGCCTATTTACCTTTGCAGAAGTTGATAAGCAATTAATATTTAATGCAAGCTAAATCCATTCCCATACTTATGGAAACCGCCTGGTATATGGTAGTACACAAACCGGCTGGTCTCAATGTTGAGCGACTGCCTCATGGATTTCCCTCTATTGAAGAATGGGTACATCGATACCAGATCCAACAAGGTGTAAAAAAACCCTACACCGGCATCGTACACCGATTGGACCGCCCAGTCAGCGGCGCCCTGATCGTCGCCAAGAAAAAAAGGGCCTTACAACTTCTGAATGAGCAATTCCGAGAAAGAAAAGTTCAAAAGGAATACCTGGCACTGGTGGAAGGCAAGCCTGAATTAGAGAATCAGGAACTGATCCATTGGGTAGAAAAAGACCAGCGGCAGAAAATAGCAATAGCACATAACAAAAAGAATAACAAGGGTTTTAGAAGTGTGCTCCATTACCGGGTCATCAGGAATTACGGTCCCACTACCCTATTGCATGTGCATCCCATCACCGGAAAATTCCATCAGATCAGGGTCCAACTGGCTGCAATAGGATGCCCTATAGTGGGCGATGAAAAGTATGGTGCCAAAACGCACTATCAACCTGATGGCATTGCACTTCATGCCCAGCGCATCCGGTTTGCAGATCCAATGGATCAGCACCCGGTACTGGTGGAGGCCCCCGGAGAATTTAGTGAGTGATCGGGCAAAGGCTCAATAAATGAACCGATCTTCGTTTTTCCAGTTGTATCAGTAAATACCATTATCCGATGCCCGATCACAGTTGCCACCATTGCCAATATTACCACCCTACTGGTAAATTTAGGATTATCCGGATTCCTGCTGGGAGAAACACTCTGGACGGTGATCATGATCGCGATCGCTGTAGCTTTCGGTATTTTCTTTTTAATCAAAAAAAGAGAAGTACCTTATGCTCTGGTCTTAATCTGGGCGCTGTACGGTATTACTGCCGCCAGATCCAATAGTACTATTGTACTGACTGCGTTTATCGGAATAGGTCTGCTTACGATCGGCTCCATAATCAGATTTAAGTATTGGTTAAACCAGGATTCTGTACACTAAATACACCACCCAGCATTAAGTTTTCATACAATCAAGTCTGGAATCAGGACGATAGAGCAAGTATGCAAAAGGGATAAATGTCAATTTCACATTTATAAAAAGTAATTGCTACTTTTACCGGCGAAAAACTGACTTAAACCAAAGCCATGGAAAATGCCAAATACGTAATCGGAGTAGACTACGGCTCTGATTCTGTACGTTCCCTCCTGGTCAATGCCGATACCGGTGAAGAATTAGCTACATCTGTTTTTTATTACCCCAGATGGCGCGCCGGTAAATATTGTGACCCTCACCAAAATCAATTCCGGCAGCATCCGAAAGATTACGTTGAAGGTTTGGAAACCACAATAAATGACGCCCTGCTACAGGTCAGTGATGATATTCGTGCCAACGTTATCGGAATTGCCATTGATACAACCGGTTCCACGCCGGTGGCCGTTGATATATCCGGAACGCCCCTTGCACTCCTTCCGGAATATGCCGAAAATCCCAATGCCATGTTCATCCTATGGAAAGACCACACGGCGATACGGGAAGCAGCTGAGATCAACAAACTCTGTAAAGACTGGAAGATCGATTATTCTAAATATGAAGGCGGGGTTTATTCTTCTGAGTGGTTCTGGGCCAAGATATTGAGGACTTACCGGGTAGACGACGAGATCCGGAAGGCAGCTTATTCCTGGGTGGAACATTGCGACTGGATACCTTTTCTCCTTACTGGCGGCACCAGCGTAAAAGAAATGAAGCGTAGCCGCTGTGCTGCCGGTCATAAAGCTCTTTGGCACGAAGATTTTAATGGATTGCCTCCCAATGAATTTTTTATAGCTTTAGACCCCCTGCTGGACGGCCTCGTTGATCGCCTGTTTCAAAAAACCTATACTTCAGACGTAGCCGCAGGCAATCTATCGCCGGAATGGGCAACACGTTTAGGACTCAGCACGGATGTGGTGGTTAGTGTAGGTGCTTTCGATGCACATATGGGTGCCGTTGGCGGTCAGATCGAACCCTATCATCTGTCCAAGGTGATGGGGACTTCCACCTGCGACATGGTAGTAGCTCCCATGGGGGAGGTAGGCGATAAGCTGGTAGGCGGCATCTGTGGCCAGGTAGACGGCTCGGTCATCCCCGGTATGCTGGGGTTAGAGGCGGGGCAGTCGGCCTTTGGCGATGTGTATGCCTGGTTTAAAGGTGTATTGGCCTGGCCGATCGAAGAGATCATCGGTAAAAGTAAACTGATCGATGAAGCAACCAAAGCACAATTAGTGGAAGAAGCCCTCGACCGGATTATCCCTGCGCTAAGTGAAGCAGCCGAAGCTATCGATCCGGAAAGTTCGGGAATTATTGCTTTGGACTGGCTAAACGGTCGCCGGACACCGGACGCCAATCAGGCCCTTAAAGGGGCTATTTTTGGTCTTAATCTGGGTAGTGATGCCCCACGTATTTTCCGGGCGCTTGTAGAGGCTACCTGTTTTGGTGCGCGTAAGATCGTTGATCGTTTTACAGACGAAGGAGTACCCATTGAAGGCGTTATCGGGCTGGGAGGTGTAGCCAAGAAGTCGCCTTTCATCATGCAAACTATGGCTGATGTACTGGGTCGCCCTATTCGCATTGCTACTTCCGAACAAACCTGTGCCCTGGGAGCAGCTATGTTTGCCGCAACTGCCGCCGGCCATTACGAAAGTGTAGAAAGCGCCATGGATAAAATGAGTTCCGGCTTCGATGCTACATACACTCCTCGTGAGGAATATGTAGCCATCTATGATCACATGTATCTGACCTATGGCCAGCTCGGTGCTACTGTAGAAACGCTAATGAACGATTGATTAAATCAGGCAAAATGAATAAATACGAGCATATACAACTAGCAGCCTACGAAGCAAATATGCAACTGCCGGAATTGGGGCTGGTATTGTTTACTTTTGGTAATGCAAGTGCCTGTGACCGGGATGCCGGGGTGTTTGCCATCAAACCAAGCGGTGTTCCGTATGAGAAATTGAAACCGGCGGATATGGTGATCGTCGATTTTGACGGAAATACGGTAAGCGGCACCATGCGGCCTTCTTCGGATACATTAACCCATGCGGTACTATATAAGCACTGGAAGCATATAGGCGGCATTGTACATACGCATAGCACTTACGCCACTTCATGGGCTCAGACGCAGACAGACATACCGATTTTCGGCACTACTCATGCCGACCATCTCACGGAGGACGTTCCCTGCGCTCCGGTCATGTCAGATGAAATGATCCGGGGAGATTATGAATATCAGACCGGCTTCCAGATTCTGAATGCGTTTGAAAATAAAGGACTGAGTCCGGAGGAAGTTGAAATGGTGCTGGTCGCCAACCACGCCCCGTTTACCTGGGGGAAAACCGTGCAAAAAGCAGTCTACAACAGCGCTGTATTGGAAGAAGTTGCGAAAATGGCCTGGCTGACCCGCCAGATACGCCCGGATGCTCCCCGACTGAAAAAGTCGCTAATCCAAAAACATTACGAACGCAAACACGGCAGCGGCGCTTATTACGGGCAAGAACATGATTAATGAGCCTTAGCTCTTACAGTTTTTACTGTTCTCTATTAATAGTGAGTGAAGTAGGCACCTATTTAATAAAACTTATTACGAAGAAAAATGACCTCTATACAAGGATACGAAGTTTGGTTCATCACTGGAAGTCAGCACCTTTACGGCGAAGAAACGTTGAAGCAAGTGACAAAGCATGCCGAAGAAATTGCCAATGCCCTCGATGATGCCGGTCAGATTCCCGTCAGCATCAAATTCAAACCGATATTGACAACTCCGGATGCCATCCGTCACCTTTGCCTGGAAGCCAACAATGCACCAAATTGTATCGGCGTACTGGCTTGGATGCATACCTTTTCACCGGCTAAAATGTGGATCGCGGGCCTCAAGGTACTGCAAAAACCGCTGGCTCATTTACACACGCAATACAACCGGGATATTCCATGGAGTTCCATTGATATGGATTTTATGAATCTCAACCAGTCTGCCCACGGTGGCCGGGAATTCGGCTTCATTGGTACCCGGATGCATATCAACCGCAAAGTGATTGTCGGTCACTGGCAAGACGAAGAAGCACGTGATCAAATAGCTATCTGGACGCGTTCCGCCGCCGGCTGGGCTGATGCGCAGAGCATGAAAGTTGCCCGATTCGGAGATAATATGCGGGAAGTGGCAGTTACCGAAGGAAATAAAGTTTCCGCCCAGATCCAATTCGGCTATGCCGTTAACGGTTATGGCGTTGGTGATCTGGTGGCTGTGGTCAACTCCATTTCCGAAAGCGATATTGATCAGTTGGTAACGGAATACCACGACAGTTATACGCTGAAAGGAGGCCTGGAGAAAGGAGGCGAACGACACGACTCCCTTAGAGAAGCCGCACGCATTGAGCTGGGTCTCAAAACATTCCTGCAGGATGGCGGCTTTACTGCTTTTACGGATACTTTTGAAAACCTACACGGGTTGGTTCAACTACCCGGCCTTGCTGTGCAACGGCTGATGGCTGAAGGTTACGGATTCGGAGGTGAGGGTGACTGGAAGACCGCCGCATTGGTGCGCACGATGAAAGTAATGGGCGCCGGTTTGGAAGGAGGTAATTCCTTTATGGAGGATTATACCTATCATTTTCATCCACAAGGCATGAAAGTACTGGGCTCTCATATGCTGGAGATCTGCCCGTCCATTGCGAATGGCAAACCCACTTGTGAGATTCATCCTTTAGGCATCGGAGGAAAAGCTGATCCAGTCCGTCTGGTATTTAATTCCGCACCGGGCGAAGCACTTAATGCATCCATTATTGACCTGGGAGACCGATTCCGACTGCTGGTAAATACTGTTACCGCCGTAGCACCGGAACAGGATTTACCCAAACTACCCGTTGCCCGAGTACTATGGGAGCCACATCCCAATCTAAAGACCGGAGCAGCTGCATGGATACTGGCCGGAGGAGCACACCATACCTGCTACAGCCAATCTTTGAGTCCGGAATACCTGGAAAATTTCGCCGAAATGGCAAACATCGAATACGTACTGATCGACGGATCTACCACTAAGCTTCATCAGTTCAAACAGGAACTAAGATGGAGTGATCTGTATTACCGCTTGAATAGATAAAAAATCGTGGCACACCATACTGATGCGCCACGATTTTTTATTGCGTTGAGAAGGCAAAGCCTGCTTACTTAGGAAGCATAGCTTACCTCTTTCACTGCCTTAATAATTTTCTCCGGATTCGGTAGATAAGCATCCACCAGCGTGGGCGCATAAGGCAGAGATGTATCGGCTGCATTAACGCGCGTTACCGGTGCATCCAGATAGTCAAAAGCGTATTTCTGCACTTCATAAGCGATCTCAGCGGAAACTCCGGCAAAAGGCCAGGATTCATCCACTACAACCAGGCGATTGGTTTTCTTTACCGATTCAACGATCGTCTGATGATCCAGCGGGCGGATGGTACGAAGATCGATCACTTCGGCAGAGATCCCCTCTTTAGCCAGTTCTTCGGCAGCTTCCAGTGAAGTAAGTACCATTTTATTGAAACTGACCAAAGTCACGTCTGTTCCTTCTCTGCGCACAGCAGCTTTGCCGATCGGGACCAGATATTCACCTTCAGGAACATCCCCTTTGTGGCCGTAAAGCAACTCCGATTCGAACATACATACCGGATCATTATCCCGAATAGCTGATTTCAACAATCCTTTGGCATCAGCCGGATCGATACAGGAAACCACTTTAAGTCCGGGAACATTTGCCATCCAGCTTTCAAACGTCTGCGAGTGCTGTTGTGCCAACTGACCGGCGGAACCGGACGGACCGCGAAAGACAATCGGACATTTAAACTGACCGGCTGATTGCGACAGCGTCTTTGCGGCATTGTTCACGATCTGGTCAAAAGCCAGAATGGCGAAGTTCCAGGTCATGAATTCAACAATGGGACGCAGGCCGTTCATAGCTGCGCCCACCCCGATTCCGGCGAAACCCAACTCTGCGATCGGGGTATCGATAACCCTCCTCGCACCGAATTCATCGAGCATGCCTTTACTCACTTTATAGGCGCCATTGTATTCCGCAACCTCTTCTCCCATGAGAAAGACGGTGTCATCTCTTCTCATTTCTTCGATCATTGCTTCACGCAAGGCGTCCCGTAGTGCTAATTCTCTTGCCATGTGTATGTAGGTGTGATGATCCCGGAAATGTACCGGGCTATGATGTTGTTCTTCTTAATT
>JAGQXH010000315.1 GCA_020436695.1 Lewinella sp.
TGTTACTGATCCTTCCTGTGGGGGAGCTGCCGATGGTCTAATCCGTCCGGATGTTTCCGGAGGGGGGGCTCCTTATACTTACCACTGGAATACCGGAAGTAAAGAGCGGGAACTCATGGGAGTTGGTGCGGGGACCTACTCTTTAACGGTTACCGACTGCGACGGTCGGAAAGGAACGGCCAAGGTAACCATTTGCGAACCGGAGTCAATAGTAGTCACCATCGTATATTCCGGCAATCGCTGCTCCGCTCCGGTTGATATCACTACTATTGCCGAGGGAGGTAAGCCGCCTTACACATATGAATGGAGCAACGGCGTTGTGGAGCCAATGTTAAATGCACCAGATCCAGGCACTTATGAGGTGACCGTTACCGATAGCCGGGGGTGTCAGGTAACGGAAATTACTACTTATCCCGGAGCTTCTGACCTTGAGGTGGCCGCATCGCTGATACAGTATGAATGTGGAGACGATTTTGGTACGGTCAGCGTAGTTGGCCTTTTTGGAGTACCGCCATATACATTCGGCTGGAGTAATGGTGATACCAGTGCTACTGCTGAAAGTCTGCAACCCGGGAGGGAATATCTGGTAACGGTTACTGATGCGGTTGGGTGCTCTGTAAGCCGGAGCTTTCCGGTAGTTGACTTCACCGGCTTGTCATTTGATCTTGAGATCAGCGAACCAGACTGCGGGGGAGACGGATTTGCCATGGCAGTCGTCAAACCTCCCGTAGAAAATTCTGCTTATGATTATAACTGGAGTAACGGTGCGACCGGTCAAAGCACCGTTTTTTCGGAATCGGGAGCGTACTCCGTTACAGTTTATGACCGGAAAGGATGTGGTGGTTTTGCGTTCTTCAATGTGCGCATACCCACACAACTGAATGTAGAGATAACATCTGTTGATGATTTTTGCAACATGGGAGAAGGGAGGGCCACCGTAGTCGTTTCGGGTGGAACGCCGCCGTATCAATATCTTTGGGATAACGGGGAGACCAGATCGACGATCAAAGGCCTTTTCGCAGGGACTTATATGCTGATGGTTAAAGATGCCAAAGGCTGTGAATATAAAACTCAGGTGACCATCAATGGCAGCGAGCCGCTAATCTGTACTATTCAGGAGATCCAGCCCGTCGGTGGTCCGGATATGGCGGATGGGAGAGCGTTGGTAGAAGTTGAAGGAGGTACGCCTCCGTATACCTACGCCTGGAGCAACGGTCAGACCGATGCAATGGCAACGGGTCTGAGCAGCATGGAGTATTCTGTAACCATTACTGATGTGCGGGAATGTACGGTATGGTGCAGCATCAAGCTCACCGCTGGTCTGATTGCGGGTAATACCACAAAACATGTACCAGTGAATATGAATATTTATCCCATTCCGTTCAATAAAACGTTCTACTTGGAGCTGCCGGAACATTATCAACAGGAAAATGTCCGGATACGACTACAGCGCTGGTCCGGACAAACCATACAGATTTTTCAGGAACAAACGGCCTCACCTCTGATTAAAATAACGCCGCCGGATATCCCCCCTGGTATGTACCTAATTCGACTTGAGGTGGGTGAAGAAAAAGAACAAGTTTATCGATTGATAAAAAATTGAGGTTGGAAGTTTCCCAAAATTTATGTTTATTTGCAATATGATGTGGATTGGGCCTTTTCCCCGTCCGGATCGTTTTACCCCACTGGTCACATTCTTACAACCGTCTCACACATTTTTTCCCTTCCTGACACTTTCAGGCCCAGGTACTACCTCGGTCATTCAACGTTTATTCTCACATTAGAAAAAAAATTTTAGCCGTCGGTACGAATCAAACGGCTGAATGTTGGTTCCTTTTTGCTAACGAATCATAATACTTACATGAGACGAAGTTTACCTTTTGTCATTGGCAGAGCTATATGCCAATGCGCCATCTTACCCTGTATGTTTTTGCTGATCGGACTGTTTCTCCAAACAGCTCAGGCACAACAACTCAATGTTAATTTTGCAAATCTTACTGAACCGGGATGCTACGGCTTACCTGGAGGAAGTGTTCAGGCTATCGCAGTTGGGGGCACCGCTCCGTACACGTATACCTGGAGTGACGGTACGGAAGGAGACCTCCTCGAAGATGTAATGGCCGGTACCTATGCCGTAACTGTTACCGATGCAGCTGCGAATATTGCCAGCCGGAGTGTCACTATCCTGCAACCGGAACTGCTGATGGTAGATTTCGGTACTCAGGAGTGTGAGATGCCTTTAAAGATAACGGCATTACCGGAGGGTGGTGTCGGTCCCTATCATTATCGCTGGTCTTCCGGTGATACCACGGCCATGATCATGGCCGTACCTGAGGTGAAATACTGTGTTACCGTGACCGACGCCAATAATTGCGGGGCCGTTGACTGTATTTCAATCGACTTTAATCCCCCTACGGTTAACGTACTGGTTGACGATATTACTTGTCCGGGAGATAACGATGGATCTATTACCGCAAACCCCATCGGAGGCACACCACCTTATACCTATGCTTGGAGTAATGGTGGCAATACGGCAACTATATCCGGACTAGCACCGGGAAGTTACACGGTCACGCTTACAGATGCGAAAGGTTGTACAGACGAAGCTACCGGAAATGTCGCCCCCAAAACAGCGATTGAGATCGGACTCGGCAAATCGGACCCAACCTGTGTTGGAGAAACGGATGGTAGTGTGAGTGCAGTCGTTGCCGGCGGTACCCCGCCGTATACTTATTCCTGGAATACAGGAGCAACCACTCCTTCTATTACCGACCTGGGCCCCGGAACGTATTCACTGACTGTCACCGATAATAATGGATGTACGGATGAGAACAGTATTGATCTGGAGTATCAGTCGGAGATCTCCATTGGTGTATTTCCTACACCGGAGACCTGTCCGGATGCTAATGACGGATTTTTAACGGTTACGGTTAATAATGCCGTACCTCCATATACCTACAGCTGGAGTAATGGAGGGACCACGCAGGTCCAAACGGACGTCGAGCCCGGTACTTATTCGGTAACCGTCACGGATGCAGTTGGTTGTCAGGACACGGCTAGTGCTACGGTTAGAGCGGCAGAGGCAATTGAATTGGATGTAACCGGTACTGATGTTAGCACCTGCGACGGAGCAAACGGCAGCGCAACAGTCAATGTGCTGTCCGGTACCGGCCCCTTTACTTTCAACTGGAGCAACGGTGCTGCAACACAGAGTATTAACAACTTAGCGGCCGGCACTTATTTCGTCACGGTTACCGGCTTCAATGATTGTACGGTTACAGGAATGGTTACGATCGAAGAACCACCTGCTCTGACGGTGGATGTTTCTCAAAACGGCCCGGTCTGTCCGGGTGCTGCCGACGGGTCGGCCACGGCTACGCCAAATGGCGGTACCCCTCCATATGTATACGTATGGAGCAATGGTGCCAATACCGCAACGATTGATGGACTGGAGCCCGGTATGTACAGCGTTACGGTTACCGATGCCGCCGGATGTTCGGATACCGGCAGTGTTTTGCTCAATGAAGCCCCCGGAGTGAATGTGACGATCAATGGTACTTCTGTGGTCTGTGGAGCGGGAAATACCGGTACGGTAACGGCAGTAGTTATGGGTGCATCCGGTCCATTTTCCTTTGTCTGGAACACCGGAGCTATGGTTCAGTCACTGGCCGGTGTAGGAGCAGGTACTTATTCCGTGACGGTCACGGATGCAAATGGATGTACGGATGAAGCTACATTCGAACTGCGGGTGATCGATGATCTGGAAGTAGATGTTGTGGGGGTAGATGTTGATTGTTTCGGAGCTGCAAATGGTTCTGCAACAGCGAATGCCAGTGGAGGAGATGCTCCCTATACCTATTTATGGAATACAACTGCTTCCACAGCGACGATCTCCAATCTGAGCCCGGGTACTTATTCTGTAACGATCACGGATGCCAATGGCTGCTCGACCAGCGGCGATGTGCAGATCGGGCAACCTGCGCCACTCAATGTTTTTGTTAATGTTACCGATCCATTGTGTAATGGCGATGCCACCGGAATAATCGATCTGTCGGTTATTGGCGGTACACCTCCTTTTACTTATAGCTGGGGCAACGGTGCTGACACACAGGACCTCGAGAACGTACCGGCCGGAACTTATCTGGTGCGGATCACGGATGCTAACGGTTGTTTTGTCAACCGGTCTGCAGTTGTGGAAGAACCGGATGTGCTGCAACTGGACATTGATATCACCAATATTGATTGTGCCGACGGTGATATAGGTGCTTTAGAGGCCATCGTTACGGGGGGCACAACGCCTTATACTTATAGCTGGAGTACCGGAGCGGGTACGGCATCGATCGGAAATCTCGGGGTAGGAAGTTATGATCTGACCGTTACGGATGCCAATGGCTGTATAATTGAAGGATCAGCCGATATTACTGCCTTCAATACGCCTCAATGTGAGGTCAGCAAACTCAGTGATGTGGTAAACGGGAACGACGGATCACTTGAAGTTTCGGTAAGCGGTGGCACAGCGCCTTTTACCTATGCCTGGAGCAACGGAGAAACCACGGAAGTAATTACCGGACTAAACGGCGGTTTGTTCAGTGTCACAGTCACGGATGCCAACGGCTGTTCTACCGATTGTTCATTCGAACTCATCCCGCTTTCCGGATTAGGCGACTTCGTTTGGGAGGACATCAACCGTGATGGTCTGCAGGACGATAATGAGCCTCCTTTAATTGGAGTACTGGTACGTCTGAAAAATGCAGATGGTGTGATCATTGACAGTACGACCACCGATATGAACGGAAACTATTCTTTCATAGGCCTGCAACCGGGGACCTATTCTGTACAATTCGTAGGACCGGATGGATTCAATATCACCCAACTGGATGCCGGCGATGATGCGCTGGACAGCGATGCGGATAAAGAGATGGATGGGATGACCGTCAATGTTACCTTGGCACCGGGTGAGTTTAATCCGACGATTGATGCCGGTTTTTATAATCCTCCTTCCGGAGCTATCACCGACCCCTGTCACTGTCTGAACAATGCAACCAATGAATTGAACGGTCAATTTAGTGAAGAGTTGCTCATCCGATCCTATCCTGGAGAGACCTGGAGGATCATCGCTCAGGAAAATATGTTCCTGTTGGAAAGCCCTGATCCTCCGGCTCTTCCGATTCCGGTACCCTTAGGGACGGTTATGCCGGAATCCGTCATTCCAGGCGAATATGTTTTTGATTTCAAACTGATGGATGAGTTTACTTACACCGTCTCTGCTACCAACGGATTTGATACCCTCAGTTTTACCAATACCTGCACTTATCCGGTAGTCAATGTAGGGGAACTACCGGGGCCTGAGATCTGTATTTCCGATGCGCCGGTACCTCTGACGGCTTCACCTTCCATTCCCGGTACAGTACGCTTTTTCCTGAATGATGAAGAAGTGACAGAGTTGGATCCTTCGGAATTGATATTGGGAGATTACGAACTGCGCGTTGAATTTACTCCGGATGATCCGGATGAATGCCTGGTGACTATTTTGGAGCCCATCAGTATCGTCAACACCTGTTTTGCCAAACTGGGCGATTATGTCTGGGAGGATATCAATCATAATGGTTTGCAGGATGAAACGGAACCACCCATCCCGGGAGTTGTGGTTATGCTTACGGAGACCGGAGTGGATGATCCATATACGGATATGGCCGTTACCGATGAAAACGGCATGTATATGTTCCTGGTACCGCCTGACCGGTCTTACAAAGTCACTTTTGGCCGTCCGGAAGGTTTCAATCCGACTCGACCAGATCAGGGAGCAGATGATGCTATCGACAGCGATGCTGATCAGATGACATTTATGACCCCTGAGGTTTACCTGGAAGATGGAGATATTGATCTTACCCTCGATGCCGGGTTCTATTTCGCGCCGGAAGCAGAGATCGGTGATCCCTGTAATTGCCTGAATAATTCTACGAATGAGGAAAATGGACAATTTTCCGAACTGGTTACCATCCGTTCTTATCCCGGAGAAACCTGGACGGTCATTGGAACAGAAAATATGTTCCTGCCGGAAAGCCCCGCTCCGCCTGCGCTTCCCATCCCGGTCCCAGTCGGTAGTATCATGGAGGAAACGGAACCAGGAGTGTATGAGATCCCGTTTAAACTGGTGGATGAATTTACGTATACTATCCTGGCTACCAATGGTTTCGATACGCTGGGTTATACCAGTACTTGCACTTATCCGATCCTGAATGTAGAGCAGTTGCCGCCGGTGGAAGCTTGCGTGGCCGATGCGGCAATTGAACTAAAGGCTGATCCTCCAACTCCGGGTACAGTTACTTTTTATCTGAATGATGAACCGATCACGGTATTTGACCCGGCTGAGCTGCCCTTAGGGGCATATGAGTTCAGGGCTGAATTTATTCCGGACGATCCTAAGGAGTGTGTTGCTACCATCCTCGAACAGGTAGGCGTGGTGGATGATTGTCTGGCCAAGATCGGAGATTTTGTATGGGAAGACCTGGACCACGATGGTGTACAGGATGCCAATGAACCGGGAATCCCCAATGTGAAAGTCAGTTTCAGTGGTATGCGCCGTGATGAACCATTGGACGGTATGACGATGACCGATGAAACTGGCATGTATATGTTTATGGTACCTGCCGGTACTTACAAAGTGACCTTTGAGCAGCCGGAAGGATATGTACCTACCGCTCAGAACGCTGGAGCGGATGACAGTCTGGATAGTGATCCCGATCCGGATATGCTGATGACCCAAATGGTGACCGTTGAGCCCGGTGAAATGAATCTGACGCTGGATGCCGGTTTTTATATTCCGGCTACGGTAGCTTTGAGCGATCCCTGTACTTGTCTGAATAACGCAACCAATAATGATAACGGGCAGTTTAGCGAGATCCTGACCATTCGGGCTACTCCCGGATTTACCTGGCGTATCCTCTCTAACCAGGGAATGTACCTGTTAAGTAGTCCTGCTCCTCCGGCAACACCGATTCCAGTACCGGTGGGTACTGAACTGGTAGAAATAGAACCGGGTGTTTATGAATATCCCTTTATTCTGGTAGATGAGACCGTTTACTCTACCATTGCGACCAATGGCATTGATACGCTTACGATCTCTAATGTTTGTGAGTATCCGACACTGACCGTTGATGAATTGCCTTCCGGTGAAGTATGCGTAGCCGATGATCCTATTCCTCTGAGTGGTACAGGATCTATACCCGGCACTATTCGCTTCTTCCTAAATGGGGTGGAGATCGATGAGTTTGATCCGGGCAGCCTGGAACTGGGCACCTATGAGTTGCTGGCAGAGTTTACTCCGACTGATCCGGAGGAATGTATTGCATCAATATTGTCACAGATAGTGGTAGGAAATGAGTGTCTGGCCAAGATCGGGGATTATGTCTGGCATGATGTAGATCAGGATGGTATTCAGGATGAAGATGAGCCCGGGATCGAAGGCGTTAAGGTAATTCTGGACCAGGTGAACTCTGACAATCCGCTCAATGCCATGACATTTACCGATGAAACGGGGATGTACATGTTTCAGGTCCCTCCGGGAGATTATAAGGTTACCTTTGAGCAACCGGAACAATACACACCAACCGTTCCTAATGCCGGTGGTGATGATGCTCTGGACAGCGATATGGATACCATTACTCTGATGACTCCGGTAGTGACCCTGGTATCCGGCGAAATGAATCTTACCCTGGATGCCGGATTTGTTACCGAGTGTATCAATATTACTGATGCCGGATCTATCGGCTACGATCAGGTGCTGTGTGCACCCGGCGATGATCCCGAGCCGTTCGTCAACCTCGTTTCTGCTAACGGAGGTGTTGGCCCGATCGAATATCTGTGGATGTACAGCACGCAACCAGGACCATTTAACCTGGAAGGATGGGTGCCGATTCCCAATTCCAATTCACCGACTTACGATGCCGGACCATTGTTCGAGACGACTTATTTTGCACGTTGTGCGCGTCGGGAAGGCTGCCCTGATTTCAAAGAAACCACAATCGTAGCTGTGGAGGTAGGCGATGGGGATAAGTATCAGCTGGATGGAACCCGGACCTTCTGTGCCGGTGATGTGGAAGCCTATCAGATTATAGGAGTAGGACCGCATGCCATTGTCGAGTGGAATTTTGGCCAGGGGGCACAACCCAGCAAAGCTACCGGTCCCATTGCCTATGTGCGTTACACTACGCCCGGTACCTATACGATCAGGGTTAACATCGTAGAAGATGGCTGTTTTGCTTTCCTGAAACAGGAGATCAAAGTGACCGAAAACCCCGTAATATGTGGAGACGGGCTGATCATCAATGCGGAGATCACCAACGAGGCCATGCGCGAAGTTACCATCAAGTGGGAAATGGCGTATGGAACGCAGTATCACTTCACGGTGGAGCATTCTGCGGATGGGCAGAAATTTGAACCTGTAGGCGCTCAGTTCGATCCTTCCGAAACGACTTCTACTGCTATGTACTATAATTTCCGGACGATCGCTCCGAAACAGGGCCGGAATTATTACCGCGTGAAAATGAGAGATGCTCTTGATAATTCCTGGTATTCCAATACCGAAGAACTCATTTTCTTCAATGATTCCAAATTGGCCATGTTGTATCCTAACCCCGCTCAGGATGTGGCGATCCTGGAGGTGTTCGAATCATTTGGAGAAGATGTCACGGTAGAATTGGTTACTGCCGAAGGCCGGAAGGTAAAAAGCTGGCAGGCTCCGTCTGACGGCAAGCGATTTGACCTCGACCTGAATGATGTTGACAAAGGAGTCTACTTCCTGCGGGTCCGTTTCGGGGAGGCCAATGTTAAAGCCCTGAAACTGGTGAAATACTAAGGAGACGAGCTGACAGAGACACCAGGAGGCTGTACCGGTTGTTTGGCCGGTACAGCCAATAAGCGCTAAACAAAAAAATGAGCTGAGCGTAACCTTTTTACCTATTACACGTAATGATAATATGTAGGTGACGGAGAAAAAATGATTCTTCTATTTCCGTCAAACTAATAGGTAGTTCAAAAGAGCTTTGAGAATTTGTTTTTCCTTCATTTTCAGCCAATTCGGGAATGTCCTTCCTGCAGGAGGGCATTCCTGGATCATGGTAAGCAAGTTACGCTCATTGAATTCCATAGCGGGCTAAATCGAAAGGCAATATTTTTTTAGAACAGACATCGTAATCCCAAATGATCTAAGCTTTTTGTTTAGTTTGCTTCTTAATGAGACGTAATAAGCCGTTGCCCTGTGCAGGACAACGGCTATTTTTTTTCATAATCTATGGGGTGCTAAAGAAGGAAGTTATGACTTTTTTGCTTT
>JAGQXH010000316.1 GCA_020436695.1 Lewinella sp.
CTCTTAGTAAATGGCTTAGCGAAATATTAAAAACCTAAAATTGGTTCATTTATTTTTGCTCCGTCACTTAGTATATGGAACGAGTATTTTAAAAAAATTGTGCAGGGTGAGGGATTGTGGTGCTGTTTGCGTCAAACTAGGGACAGCGTACTGAGCATCTATCAATTAAGCACCACATGCCCTACGAAAAACACCGCCATCGTCTGTTGATGCAATACCCGGCCATTGATGATCTGGAGCGTAAAGCGGCCAAAAGAATGCCTCACGTCGGCTGGGAATACCTGCAATCCGGTACCGGCCGGGAAGAACTGGTCCGAAAAAACCTGGACGACTTCAATAAAGTCACGCTCACACCGCAATTTTGCAAAGGGCAGCTCGTTCCCGAAACAGCAACTACCCTCTTCGGCCAATCCTTTAGTGCACCCTTTGGCATCGCACCCGTAGGCCTTACCGGACTAATGTGGCCCCGCGCAGAGATCATCATGGCTAAAACTGCAAATAAGTACCAGATCCCATTTTGTCTGAGTACCGCTGCTACAGAAACCCCGGAGACGGTTGGCCCACATGTGGGCAACATGGGTTGGTTCCAACTCTACCCGCCACGGGAAAGGGCCCTTCGAACAAAGTTATTGGATCGGGCCCGGGATGCCGGTTTCCACACACTCGTCATCACTGCAGATGTGCCCATGCCCAGCCGCCGGGAGCGCACCAAACGGGCCGGTATCAGGACGCCACCGAAGATCACACCCCGTTTTATCTGGCAAGGCATTACTCACCCGGCCTGGACCATCGGCACCTTGCAGAACGGCCTACCCCGCCTGCGCACCATGGAGGCCTATTCCGAACTCCGCACCATGATGTCGGTAGAGCGCTACGTGCGCGATCAACTAGGCGGCAATCTTTCCTGGGAACACTGTCGGGAAATGCGCGATGAATGGGACGGTCCCGTCATCCTAAAAGGTATCCTGCATCCGGAAGATGCTCTACGGGCCGTAGCTATCGGATTGGATGGTATTGTGGTATCCAATCACGGTGGCCGGCAGTTCGATGGAGCACCTACTTCAATTTCGGTGCTACCGGAAATTGTACGTGCCGTGCAAGGGAAGACCGCTATTCTTTTCGATAGCGGCATCCGATCCGGTCTGGATATCCTGCGGGCCCTTCGTCTGGGTGCAGACTTTGTACTACTAGGCCGTGCCTTTCTTTATGGGGTGGCAGCTCTGGGTAACTATGGTGCGGATCATGTGGTAGAGATCCTGAAAGGTGATCTGGAAAACAATATGGTACAATTGGGGATCAGCACGCTATAGTAGCACCAGTATTTACGCTCACTCTTCTTTCAAACACGCCACCGGATTCACCCGTGCCGCCAGAAAGGTCTGCGAGCCTACGGTGGCCCAGGCAATCAGCAGTACCAACAAACCCGGTAAGGCAAAATACCACCACGCCAGTTCAATGTGGTCATTATAATTGGCCAGCCAGTTGCGGGCTCCAAGATAGGCAAGAGGCAGCGCAACAAATACGGCTACCGCCACCGTCCGGGTAAAATCAGTAGTGAGCAAGCGCACGATGCCGAATACTCCGGCCCCGAGTACTTTGCGAATACCGATCTCCTTTCTGCGTCGTTCGGCAGTAAAGGTAGCCAGGCCGAACAAGCCAAGGCAGGAGATCAGGATAGCCAGACCGGCAAAATATTTGGAGAGCACGGCTACCCGGTTCTCCGATTCGTACTGTGCCTGATAGTCTTCATCCAGGAAGTTGTACTCAAAGGGATAACCCGGCAAAAATTCACTATAGTAATCCCCCAGTTTTTCCAGGGTCGCTTTTTCTGCGCCGCCCTGGATCCGGACCAGGATATTACTCGAGTTTGGCTGACATCTTAAAATGAGCGGTTCGATACCGTTGTAAAGCGAGCCATAATGAAAATCTTTAACCACTCCAATTATCGTGCTGCCCCCATTCATAGCGATCTCCTGACCAATGGGGTCCTCCAGTTTCATATATTTTTGAGCCGTTTCGTTGATAATAATTTTTGAGTAATCATCTCCCCTGGCCGCCGAAAAAGTACGACCGGCTACCATCGGTATCCCTAAGGTTTCAATAAAATCATAGCCTACGATCGGCGACTGGAACATGAACTGTTTCTCTTCTTCCTCTCCGCTCCAGCTAATGCCACTTTGTCCCGGCAGGTTATCGAGGAAATTATTGGTCATTGTAGTGGCACTTACCACCCCGGGCACATTATGCAGCCCAGCCAGGAACGTATTGAAGTGATCGTTATTCTTTCCTTCTTCCCCTAATCCGCTCCACTGATCATACAATTCGCCCTTCCACGGAAAGCGGATGACATTATCCCGTTCGTACCCCAGGTTCTTGTTTTTGGTCAGTTGGATCTGTTGGTGCACTACCAACAGACCGACGACGAACAGAACAGACAATGAGAACTGTAGAACCACTAATCCTTTACGCGCCCAAAATTCACTGAACGAGGTCGGCAGTTTTCCCTTCAATACCGTTAAGGAATCCATTCCAGACAGGTAAAATGCAGGATAGGAACCGGCCACCAGACTGGTAAGGAGTGCAATGCCCAAGACCGAAAAAAGAAGTGGGCCGTCGATATTGGTCTGTAATTGTTTGCCGGTAAAAGTATTAAACTGGGGAAGCAATAATGCCACGATCAAAGCGGCCATACCGATAGAGAGTACCACCAGGATCGTAGATTCTCCGAGGAATTGTCCGGCCAGCGCCTTGCGATCGGCCCCCAGCGTTTTTTTCACACCGATCTCTTTCATTTTTTTGCTCGCCTGGGCGGTAGACAGATTCATGAAGTTGATGCAGGCGATCAGCAATATCAACACGGCAATGATCGAAAACAGGCGGACATAGGTGATCCGACCGCCGACGATCTTTCCATTTTCATACTCGCCGTAGAGGTACTTTTCAGAGAAGCGCTGCGCAAAAAACTGACTATTGGTAGCCGATGCGGCCTTGGATGCCATCAGTTTGGCGACCTTTTGATCGAACAGATCAACATCAGTTCCTTTCTTTAGCACGACGAAGGTCTTCCCGGTATTACCAGTCCAGCGGTCAGCCCAGCGGTCGTTGTCCTTGAGTTGATCGATGTGCATCACAAAATCGAATTGCTCAGTGGACTGAACCGGCGGATCGGCGAAAATGCCGCTGACCCGAAAAACGCCATCGAAGCCGGTATATTCCCATTCCACGGTTTGCCCAACGATATTCTCGGTGGTTTGAAATAGTTTGCGGGCCAGGCGTTCGGAGATCACGATAGCCTGTTTGTCCCTTAAGACCTGGTCTTCAACCCCTTGCAGTAATGGATAAGTAAAAACGTTAAAGAAATCCTCGCCGGCAATACGTCCTTCGGCCGCGATACGCCGGCCTCCCACCATTAGGATGCCTTCGCGATTGCGCCAGTTGAAAAAGTCGTTGACCATTACGGCGTGTTCGACTTCCGGTATTTCTTCCACCAGGGCCTCCGCCATAGGTACCGGTGTAATTTCCACCGTGAGTATACTTTGCGGTATTTCAAAATTGTGCATCACCTGGTACAACCGGCTATCCTGTTCGTGAAAGCTGTCCATGCGCATTTCATCCGTGACCCACAGGTAGATCAGCAAGGCAGCAGCCAGGCCCATGGACAGTCCGGTCAGATTGATAAAAAAGGCCGTCTTGTTGCGCATAAATCCGCGCCAGGTGATCAGGAAATTGTGTCTTAACATACCGGGATGGATTATTGGGTTTGAAGTAAGAGGTTTGATAAAATCAGGACGAAAATGGCGGAGTACCTGCCAGGTAAACCGCCGTTTGGCCCTCCGGGGAGACAGCTCACAGTCCAGCTCGTACAATTCAAGCAGATTCCCTTCAATCTCTTCGAGGTAGTCCGGCCGGCAAAACCAGCGCAGGAATCGTAAGGCTCGTTTAGGCGGTTGTTGTTCCATTTATTGCAGTTTAGACCTGCCGGATTGGCGAAATCCGGCAGATCTTACTAAACAGATCATTCACTTTTTAAGGCGGTTATTGGATTGGCCCGGGCCGCCTGCAAGGTCTTCCAACTCATGGTCAGCCAGGCAACGAGCAGCGTAAGCCCGGCTACACCGGCAAACAACCACCATTGCAGGTCGATCTTATAGGCGAAACTGCTCAACCATTCCCGGGCAATGAGATAACTCAGAGGGATGGCAAGTCCAATACCCACCAGCACTATTTTGGTAAAATCCCGCGAAAGCAGATGAACAATACTCCAAGCAGAGGCTCCTAAAACCTTCCGGATCCCGATTTCCTTAACCCGTCGTTCCGCACTAAAAACAGCCAGACCTAACAGGCCCAAACAGGAAATGAGGACAGCCAGGCCACTGGCATAGGTGGTTAACAAGGCTACCCTGCTTTCTGTCTGGTAAAGTGCCTGGTAGTCTTCATCCAGAAAACGGTAACCGAAATTTTCATCCGGGAAATAGCTTTTGTAAAGTTTTTCGATCTGTGCGATCGCGTCGCCCTCTGTGCCAGTCTGTATTTTGGCGAGCACAGTCGGCCCAAAGTTGCGAAAACGCAGGATGAGCGGTTCTACCGAATGGTGGATAGAACCATATTGAAAATCCTTGACGACTCCGATGATCTCCCGTTCCTCCCGGCCATTCCCTACATCTTTGTCGAACCGATAGCCAATGGGATTTTCCAGTTGCATCATTTTAAGCGCCGATTCGTTGATGATGATCTTGGTATGGTCATCGTTGTGGTCCCTCGAAAAAGACCGGCCGGCAGCCATTTCCATTCCCAGGGTCTCAATAACGTTATAGCCCACCATCGGTGCCTTGAACAAATAGCCTTCATCCGTATCCTCTTCATTCCAGCTATAACCCGATTGAGCATCTATATTACTAAAAATACTCCCCGCCATATTAGATGCCATTCGAACGCCGGGTATCCGTTCCAATTCTGTTAAAAAGACCTCCGGACCATCTTCATTGGAACCTAATTGAAAAGTGAGAATGTGATCACGTTCAAAACCGAGATTTCTGGTCTGTGCATATCTGATCTGTTGATTGATCACAAAGACCGAAACGATAAAAATGACCGAAAGGGCAAACTGAAAAACGACCAGCCCCTTGCGCGTCCATTGTTCCACCGCCGCATTCACCCGCTTACCCTTAAAGATCGAGACCGGATCAAAGCCGGAAAGGTAAAGAGCCGGGTAGCTACCCGCCAGCAGGCCGGTGAGTAACACAATGCCCAGCACGGAGAACAATAAGCTAAAGTCAACAGGCAGGCTAAGATCTTTACCGAAGATAAGGCTGAATTTCGGCAACAGCAGGGCCATCAAAACGACCGCCACTACAAAGGACAGGAGCGCCATGATCAGGGATTCACTCAAATACTGCACCACTAAAGCCTTCCTATCAGCGCCTATTACCTTTTTCACCCCAATTTCTTTCATTTTCCGCGATGTCTGTGCCGTGGAAAGGTTCATGAAATTGATCCCGGCAATGAGTAGAATAAACAGTCCGATGACCGAAAAAAGACGGACATAGGCAATGCGGCCACCGGCCACCCGGCCGTTCTCATAGCGACCATACAAGTACCTTTCAGAATACCGCTGAACAAAGAGTGTACTGTTGACCGTCCAGCGCGATTTAGGTTTTAGATAATCGGCAATTTTGGCATTAAATCGGTTTATATCCGTTCCCTTTTGCAAGATCAGATAAGTTTGCCCGGCAGCTGTATACCATTCTCCGGTCTCCCAGCTTTTAGTATGATCCAGGAAAACCTGGTAGTGGAAGATCAGATCAAATTGCAGGGTGGAATTAGACGGTACATCTGCCACTATCCCGGCCACCTGGAATGGCCCGCTGAAAACGTCATGTTCCCACGTCAGGCTTTTTCCAATAACATGGTCTGTTGTACCAAATAGTTTCTTCGCCAGCCTTTCCGAAAGGATTATACCATTTTGACTATTCAGACTTTGATCCTTATCTCCCTGTAGCAACGAAAAGGAAAAAATCCGAAAGAAATCGGGCCCGGCAAAAAAGGCTTTTGCCGCCATTGTTTTTTCTCCGTGAGTAAGCAGGCCTTCCGCTCCCAATTCGGTGGTCTGCACCGCATATTCCACTTCAGGCATTTCCGCCTTCCAGGCTGCGGGTAGAGGAGATGGAGTATTATCCGCCGTTTCGATACCTTGCTCAAGCACATTGTTATGCATTACCTGGTATAGTTGGCTATCCTTCTCGTGTAAGTTGTCCACACTGGCTTCGTCATGTACCCAGAGATAGATCATCAGTGCACAGGCCAAGCCAGTAGACAGGCCGATCAGGTTGATCAGAAAAACATTTTTATTCCGCATAAACCCGCGCCAGGTGATCAGGAAATTGTGTTTTAACATGGCCGGGTGGATTATCGGGTTTTTAGTCAGTGGTTTGATAAAGTCGGGCCGGAAGTGCCGCAACACCTGCCAGGTAAACCGCCAGTTAGCCCTTCGGGACGATTGCTCATACTCCTGCTCAAAAAGCTCGAAGAGATTTCCTTCGATCTCCTCCAGATAATCTGAGCGGCAGAACCAGCGCAGGAAGCGAAGTGCTCTTTTGGGCGGTTGTTCATTCATAAACGATAAAGGCTTTATTCATCCTTTAAACATTGTATCGGATTAATACGCGCCGCTTTAACCGTTTGCATACCCACCGTAAACCAGGATAAAAGCAAAACTACCGCAGCCGGTAGTACAAAATACCACCATTGCAGATCAATGCTATAGACATAATTAGCCAGCCAGCTTTTAGCCGCCAGATAGCCAATGGGTAAGGAAATGACTATGGCGGCCAGGATAGATCTGGAAAAATCGCCGGATAACATCCGAACAATGCTGAAGACACCGGCTCCCAGTACCTTTCGTATCCCGATCTCTTTCTGCCGCCGCTCTGTAGTAAAAGTTGCCAGTCCGAATAAACCCAAACAGGAAATGATAATGGCCAGGCCGGCAAAGTACCTGGAGAGCACAGA
This sequence comes from Lewinella sp., assembly GCA_020436695.1. Taxonomy (GTDB): domain Bacteria; phylum Bacteroidota; class Bacteroidia; order Chitinophagales; family Saprospiraceae; genus Flavilitoribacter. The sequence goes on from JAGQXH010000316.1 coordinate 7,009, forward strand.
TACCTTTCTTTCCGCTTCGTACTGCTTTTGGTACGCTTCATCGAGGAAAGAGTATTCAAAAGAATGACCGGGCAGCAATTCATTTAGATAGGTTTCCAAACTTGCAATGGTAGCCTGTTCTGTGCCGGCTGCTATCCTCACCAGGATATTTCCTCCGTCCGGATCACAGCGGAAGATCAGCGGTTCTATGCCATTGTACAGCGAGCCGTAGTGAAAGTCTTTCACCACTCCGATGATCTCACTACCACCATTCATTTGGATCACGGCACCGACCGGATCTTCCAAGCCCATCTTTTTTACTGCTGCCTCATTGATAACGATCTTCCGGTAACCATCTCCATGCTCTTTGGAGAAAGTTCTTCCCGCCGATAGTTCTATGCCCAGGGTTTCGATCAAACCATAACCTACTACCGGAGATCTAAACAAAAATTCCCTTTCCTCTTCTTTGCCGCTCCAGGTGATCCCGCTTTGCCCCATAACTTCATCCAGAATATTACCCTGCATATTACTTGCACTGATCACCCCGGGTATATTTGCCAAACCGTCTATAAAAGTATAAAAGCGTTCGTTGGATCTGCTAGTATCCTCCCGGAGTTGCCAGGATTCATACAGATCGCCTTTCCAATTAAAGGACAGCACGTTATCCCGATCGTAACCCAGGTTTTTGGTTTGGGTGAGCTTGATCTGCTGGTGTATTACCAGTAGTCCTGCAATAAAAAGCAGGGAGAGTGAGAACTGAAAAACAACCAGGCCCTTCCGTATCCAGAATTCTCCCATAGAGGCCTTCAACTTCCCTTTCATTACGCTTAATGGACTGAAACCCGAAAGATAAAAAGCTGGATAAGAGCCGGCCAGAAGACCAGTCAGTACCACAATGCCAAGGATGAATAGGAATAACTTACCATCTACATTTGTCTGCAATTGTTTTCCGGTAAAGGCATTGAACTGCGGCAATAAAAGGGCGACCAGAAAGAGGGCCAGGCACAAAGACAGGAAAACCATGATCATAGATTCTCCCAGAAATTGCCCCGCCAATGCTTTCCGGTTGGCACCCAACGTTTTTTTCACACCAATCTCTTTCATTTTTTTGGAAGCCTGCGCGGTGGATAAATTCATAAAGTTGATGCAGGCAATGAACAGCAGGAAGAGTGCGACCAGGGAAAATAGTTTTACGTAAGCCTTCCTTCCTTCCACTGGCTTCCCGCTCTCGTACCGGCCATACAGGTACTTTTCGGAATAGGGTTGGATAAAAATGGAACATTCATCCAGTACGGGGTTCTTTTTTTCGAGGTAGCCGTCTAACTTGTCATTGAATGCCGCCGGATCTGTTCCTTCTTGTAATGTAAGGTAGACCTTAGCATAGCAACCTTTCCAATCATTGGAATATCGGTCATTTTCAATGAGTTGGGCCAAAGGCATCACAAAATCAAATTGTTCGGTAGAATGTGCAGGTGGGTCGGCAAAAACACCGCTGATCCGAAAGAGGTTATCAAAGCCCGGATGTTCCCATTCCAGCGCTTTACCGACTATATTTTCTGTGGTGGCAAACAATTTCAGGGCAAGGCTTTCTGAAATAATCACGCTATTCTCATCGCTTAGTATCTGCTCCGGATCCCCCTGGATGAGCGGATAAGAAAAGATCCGGAAAAAGTCTTCGCCGGCGATCAATCCGGAAGCTGCCACCCGTTTATCCCCCATCGAAAAGATCCCCTCCCGGCTATGCCAGTTAAAAAAATTATTGACCGCAACGGTATATTCTACTTCCGGCATATCTTCTATTAAACTTGTAGCCAGAGGCACAGGAGTTGTTTCTTCTGTTGAAATACCCTGCGAAAACTCCATGTTAAACATGACTTGATACAGCCGGCTATCCTTTTCATGAAATTTGTCCATTCGAACCTCATCCGTCACCCACAAAAAGATGAGCAATACACAAGCCAGGCCCGTTGACAAGCCGATCAGGTTGATCAAAAAAGTACTCTTGCTGCGCATAAATCCGCGCCAGGTGATCAGGAAATTATGTCTTAACATAGCCGGGTGGATTATTGGGTTTTTAGTCAGTGGTTTGATGAAGTCGGGGCGAAAGTGTCGTAGTACCTGCCAGGTAAACCGCCAATTGGCATGCCAGGATGGCTGTTCCAGGTCCTGCTCGTACAACTCAAGCAGATCCCCTTCGATCTCTTCCAGGTAGTCCGGCCGGCAGAACCAGCGCAGGAATTGGAGGGCTTTTTTGGGCGGTTGTGGTTTCATTTATTGGTGGTTCAGACCTGCCGGATTGGCGAAATCCGGCAGGTCCATTAAGTAAACTATTCACTTTTGAG
>JAGQXH010000317.1 GCA_020436695.1 Lewinella sp.
CGGCGGTAAATCCATCTGCTTTCAGGTGCCAGCACTGGTACAGGACGGCATGTGCCTGGTCGTTTCGCCGCTTATTGCACTTATGAAGGATCAGGTGGAGCAGTTGAAGCAGCGCGAGATCTCCGCCGAAGCCATCTACTCGGGGATGCATTATAAGAATATTGATCGCATCCTGGATAATGCCGTTTACGGCGGCATCAAATTCCTTTATCTTTCTCCGGAACGCCTTACCACCGAGATCGTACAGGAGCGCATTCAAAAAATGCCCATCAATCTGCTGGCGGTGGATGAGGCCCATTGTGTCTCGCAGTGGGGTTATGATTTCCGCCCCCCATATCTACAAATCGCCGAAACGCGGGAGTTGATCCCTGAGGTACCGGTCATGGCGCTTACGGCTACGGCCACCCCGCCAGTGATCAAGGACATCCAGGAGAAGCTGGCTTTTAAGAAAGGGCAGGTCTTTCAAAAGAGCTTCGCCCGCGAGAACCTGGCCTATGTAGTATTACACGAAGAGGGCAAGGAAAAGAAACTGGTGGATATCCTGCAAAAGACCAAAGGTTCCGGAGTGGTATACGTACGCAACCGTAAGCGTACCAAGGAACTGGCCCAGTGGCTGCGCCGCCACCGCATTGCGGCCGATTATTACCATGCCGGACTGGATCAGGATACCCGTTCCGCCAAACAGGATGCCTGGAAAAACAACCAGATCCGCGTGATGGTGAGTACCAATGCCTTTGGGATGGGTATCGATAAGGCCGACGTACGCAGCGTAGTTCATATGGATCTGCCGGACAGCCTGGAAGCTTACTTCCAGGAAGCCGGACGGGCCGGTCGTGACGGGCAACGGTCTTATGCGGTATTGCTTTACAACGAGTCTGACCGACGCAGCCTGGAACGCCAGTACACCGTTTCGTTTCCCGATATGAGCGACCTCAGACAGGTATACCGCGCACTGGGCAGCTATTTCCAACTGGCCGTCGGAGGTGGGCAGGGCGACAGCTACAATTTCGATATGGTGGATTTTGCCAAAAACTTCCAACTGGATGTGTTCAAAACCTACAACTGCCTACAGGTACTGGAACAGGCCGGTTGGATCATGCTCACCGATGCGGTGTTCATCCCCTCCACGCTGCGCATCAAGGTAAGTAAAGATGAGCTTTACGATTATCAATTGCGCAACCCCAAGATGGATCGGATTCTCAAAACCATTCTACGCACCTATCAGGGAGCCTTCCAGCACGACATTAAGATCAAGGAAAAGCAACTGGCCCGTTTCCTGGCCATGCCTTTACAGGAACTGCGGGGCGCCCTGTTCCATTTGCAAAAAGCCGGCATTGTCAATTACTCGCCCCAACGGGAAGATCCACAATTGATCTTCCTGCAGGAAAGGGTAGATGCTGATAACCTGACCATTGATCAGCAACTTTATAACTTCCGCAAGAAACGCTACTACGAACGTATCCAACAGGCCATCCGCTATGCGGAAATGCCCATCTGCCGCAGTCAGCAGTTACTGGCTTATTTCGGGGAAGAAGATACCCCAAAATGCGGGATCTGTGACGTCTGCCTGGGCCGTACTAAAGCGGATGTGGACACTGAAGAATTTGAACGATATAAAGAAAAGATCCACAAATTGTTACGCCGGGAAAAGCTGAGTGTAGCCCAATTGTTGGAATCTTTCCCACCAAAACGAGAAGATCAGGTACTTCGCTCATTGGAATATCTGCTATCGGAAGGGTTTATTGAGCAGATCGGCGAGGAGATGCAGTGGGTCGATAAGTAACGGCCCTTCGACTTCGCTCAGGGCCCGACCGAGCGAAGCCGAGAGGCTGACGGACGTTCGCCCCAAGGGGCTATCTGACGGGCTGTGCTCGCCCGGCTGTCTGCGATACCTCGGCATCCTATCTATTGTGAGTATGATCCATCATTTTAGCAGAATCTGGAATCCGTCAGCGAAGCGTCCGTCAGGCATTCCGAAGGAGTGCCGGCCGTCAGCCCCGACACACAGTGTACGGGGCGTCCGTTAAAACTCCATGCCCCTGTCGGTGATCCGCATCCGCATAGCCCGTTCTCCCAACAGTTGCACCAGATTATGCAGGGCAGTATCCTTAGCCTGCTGCAGCACTTCTTTGTCATTATTATCCAGCGCATACTGGTAGAGCTTGAAGCACTCGTTGGTCATGATGGCCAACGATTCGGTGATCGACTGCTTTTCGGCATCCGTCATCTGCTGTATACTCGGATCTTCTCCGAGCATGGTCTCGAATTGTTTGAACAGATTCCGTTCCTGCTCCAGGGTAACCGTCTTTTTATTGATCGGTTGCCCGCCGATGGGACGGATGGAAGATACCCGCACGCGGGTATTGAGCATATCGTACATGACGTGATAGTTGTTTACCACGTAGTAGTTAAAAGCATAAGCTACACTGTTGGCCGGGAAGCCATCCTGCTGAGCGACCTGTTGATACAATTCGATCAACCCCTCGTAGTACTTTACGGCATTGGCTCTGGCCTGAGGCGTAGCATTCTCGGCTTCGGCCAGTTGTCGGGGTAGAATAGTACCTTCACCGGGCCGAAAATAGGTGACTGGAACCTTCGGGCCCGATCTTTTCTCCCAGTTGGAATGGTCATAGCTGCGCAGAACCGGCTCCATCAGCAGAGGGCGATTGGCCATATTCTGTAAAAGCTGTTGAGATAAAGGCTTTTGCTGTAGGTGTTTCTGCAAAGCCATGTTCCCGCTGGCACTACCCGGATGGACAATGTTGTGGATCTGGGCAAATACCGGTGCAGTCAGGCCGAGCAAACCGATGATCATTCCGAATTGACGCAGTTTCATACTATGTTGCTTTATGGTAAAAGGTCAGTTATCAAGGAGCTGCTTCCGATAAAGTGCTTTTTCTACAGGGCTTTTGTTGATCTATAAATGGAATTGGATCTAACTCAGAGATACATTTCAAAATGCACCAAACGAGTGTTGTAGTTTAGTTTTTTTCAGCGAGGTATTCAGTTGTGTAATAACGAGCAGAGCCGCCGGAAAATTATAAAAAAATGTTAAAGCCCGGATAATTCCTTCTCAGGGACTAACTGGAGCACAACAGGCCAATTCCCAGCCTCTTACAATCTTCCCACTTAAACATCGCGATCACTTCCGGCTCATGGAATATGGAACTGCCTCCGGAGCAGTCGCCCATTCTTCATTGGGCCGCTCTCCCATTTGCAGTTCCAGTATTCCCCCTTCCCGGATCTGCTGGTGCCCGATCCAGGTTTTTTCACAAAGCTGCCCATTCAGCCGACTACTCTGGATGTAGGGGCTTCCATTCTTATTATCTTTTGCGATAATATCAAAAATATTTCCGTTTTCCAGCTGTAAGCGCATTTTTTTAAATAAAGGACTGCCCAATACATATTCCGGTGTACCGGGACAAACGGGATAAAAGCCCATCGCACTGAAAACATACCAGGCTGAAGTCTGCCCGTTATCTTCATCGCCGCAATAACCGTCCGGAGCGGCGCTGTACAGTTTGTCCATTACCGACCGTACCCGTTGCTGGGATTTCCAGGGTTGGCCGGCATAGTTGTACAGATACACCAGATGCTGAATAGGCTGATTGCCGTGTGCGTACTGCCCCATGCCCACGATCTGCATTTCCCGGATCTCATGGATCACAAATCCGTAGTAGGATTCATCGTATACCGAAGCCAGGTTGAATACCGAATCCAGTTTGGCCGCAAATGCCTCCCGGCTGCCGATCAGATCGATATAGCCCTGCACATCGTGAAAGACCGACCAGGAATAGTGCCAGCTGTTGCCTTCGGTAAAGGCATCCCCCCACTTGAAAGGATTGAAAGGCGTCTGGAATTGTCCGTTTTTATTTTTACCGCGCATCAGATTGGTCGAAGGATCAAAAAGGTGCTCATAGTTATGGGCTCTTTTTTTCCACAGATCGGCTTCCTCAGCCGGTCGATCCAGTGCTTTGGCCAATTGCCATAAGGCAAAATCTGCGTAGGCGTACTCCAATGTACGGGCGGCATTTTCGTTGATGCCCACATCGTAGGGCACATACCCAAGATCATTGTAGTATTCCGCTCCGTAACGGCCCACTGAACTTACCGGTCCTTTTCCACCGGTGTTTTGTACCGCAGCTTCATACAACAGATCAATATCGTAACCCCGGATTCCTTTCACATAGGCATCGGCAATAAGAGAAGCTGAATTGGAGCCGATCATACAATCCCGATGCCCGGGGCTGGCCCATTCCGGTAGCCAGCCGCTTTCTTTATAGGTATTGACCAGGCCCTGCATGATCTGACTGTTCAGATCCGGATACATCAGGGTGAAGAATGGGAATACGGCGCGGAAGGTGTCCCAAAAACCGTTATCCGTAAATAAGTAACCCGGTAACACCTCTCCGTTGTATGGACTGTAGTGAACAACCTTTCCCTCGGCATCGAGCTCGTAGAACTTGCGTGGGAACAACAACAGCCGGTACAGACAGGAATAGAAGGTTTTCATATTATCCAGATCGTCATCTTCGATCTGGATGCGGTTGAGCTCTTTGTTCCAGGCGATAGTAGCCTTAGCCAAAGTTTCATCAAAGTCATCCGCTCCGATCTCCCGTTGCAGATTCAGAGCGGCCTGCTCCGGACTGATAAAAGAGGACGCTACCTTTACCTGCACCTGTTCGCCGGCAGCCGTGGGAAAACCGATGACCGCTCCGACATGTGCTCCTTCGGCCTCCAACTTAGTCGTCAATAAGGTGGTATCACTCCAACTATGCGCTACCGTAAACGGTTTATCGAATTCCAGCACAAAGTAGTTGTGGAAATTTTCCGGTACGCCACCGCTGTTATTGCGGCAGTAACCGATGATCTTCTGTTCTTTTGGCAGGATGCGCACCATCGAACCTTCGTTAAAAGCATCGAGCACGATATAGGCCTCATCCGTCTCCGGAAAAGTAAAGCGAAACTGGGCGGCCCGTTCCGTCGGTGTAATTTCTGTGGTCACGTCGTGGTCGGCCAGGTAGACCTTGTAATAATGCGGACCGGCTTTTTCCGCTTTATGCGAGAACCAGGAAGCCCGGTCTTCTTCCCGGAACTTCATTTCGCCCGTCACCGGCATCAGCGAAAAGGCAGCGTAGTCATTAATCCAGGGGCTGGGTTGATGGGTCTGCTTGATGCCGCGGATCTTGTTTTCGTCGTACTTGTACGTCCAGCCGTCGCCCATCTTACTGGTCATGGGCGTCCAGAAGTTCATGCCCCAGGGTAGCGCAATAGCCGGATAGGTATTGCCGTTGGAGAGAGAAAAGTCCGAATCAGTGCCCATTAAGGGGTTGACTAGTTCTACCGGATTTAGGTCAGTGCTGTGGTATGAGGGTTGGCTGTAGGCCTGCAGGTGACAGACGCCAAGAAGTAGGAACAGTAGTGCTTGCTTTTTCATTTTTCTGAATTGGGGGCTTAAGATAGGGAAGATTATTGGTACAGCAATTTCCCATATAAGATGTAGCCATATTAGAAGCTGTGCTAAAACTGCCGCGAAGTCAGTGAGTGCGCATGAGAAACTACTGTTATGCATAGGGCTATTATTCAGCGATAGGTGGGATAGGTATTTATTGATATATTTTTTAACGCCAGGTAACATAATTGAATGATAATGAAACATAGTTGAATGAAGCTGATCCATAATATCAAAATCTTTGAAGCGAACTAAATTTCACCCGTTATGATGAACAAGCACTTACTACCTATTCTCTTCTTTTTTAGTTTATTTACCACCACTATCCAGGCCCAGTGGACGAGTCAATATTCCAATACGTCGATCAACATCTATGCGCTCAAAGCCGTAGACGAAAATACCGTTTGGGCAGCTGCCGGTAAAGGCAATATCATCCGAACAACCGACGGGGGGGAAACCTGGATACCTACCGTTATCCCCGGTGCAGACACCCTGGCCTTCTGGTCAATTGCTGCTATCGACGCCGATACTGCTTACGTGGCCGGGGGAAGCTACTGGGTTACCAGGCTGTACAAGACCACAGACGGCGGACAAAGCTGGGAGATGCAATTTGAGAGTGGTGAGGAGGAGATCATTTCCATCGCCTTCTGGGACGGATCGAACGGCATCATCGAAACCAATCTTTATTACGAAGGCAAGGTTGGGGTGCATACCACCAGCGACGGTGGTGTTACCTGGAACCGGACCCCGCAGGAAAACATACCTTCATTATTCCCCGGGGAGTTTCCTGGTTTTATGGACAGCGGAGGCAGGGCGCTGACTGTAGCGGGCAGCGATCATGCCTGGTTCGGCACCGCCTATGGCAACGGTTCCAATGATCCCATTCGCGTTTATCGTTCCACTGACAAAGGACAAACCTGGACAGCAGTGAATACTGACCTCTCTACTTTGGGCCAGTTCCACGGCATTGGATCAATGGTATTTCTGGATACCCTGAATGGTTATGCTGCGAACGGAGGCACAGGGCCTGGTGAACAAAACTCACTGGCTCAAACCACTGATGGCGGGCTGACCTGGAACACAATGACTTCCTTTTCGAAAAAGTCTGTGACTTTAGCTCATATTCCGGATCCTGATGCAAAAACATTGATCGTTGCTACTTTTAGTGGCCCATACTACTCGAATGACAGCGGCGCCACCTGGACCGAGATCAGCTCAGATTTTGTCTTCAGATTCAGTTTTGCCAGTCCCACCGCAGGCTGGGGAGTCTCCGGTGATCAACACCAAATACTGCACTATACCGGTCAGCCGCTGGTCACCTCCACCTGGGAGCGCTTGCCCACTACCGGTATACCGGTTGATCTGACCATGATCTACCCCAACCCTACGAAAAAAGAGGGCATCATTCTCTTTTCACTGGATCGACAGGCGCCGGTACGGCTAGAAGTGATCAGTGAGTCGGGACAAGTCGTAGCTGTACTGCTGGAAGAACGGCTCGGGGCCGGGGACCATCAGGTGTCATTTGACCTCGCTGATCTGCCAGCAGGGATGTATTTGTGCCGGCTACAGACCGGTAATTACACGGCGGGGAAGAAACTAATGATTGCAAAGTAAACGCCATCAACTAAAATAAATTGACGAAAACTCACGGTTATGAAAAAGTTATATCTTCTATTCTTTTCAATTTTTTTGCTAAGCGTTTCCTGCAAAAAGGAAGAAAGTGCAACTCCAATGAAAGACCCCACCATTATCCAGGATCAGGAGGAAGTCGAGAAAACGATGGTAGGCTCCTGGGCAGGTGTGCTAAATGGAGGTGGCAATACAGAAAACATTGAAGTAATAATAAATAAAATGGCGCCAGGAGAGAAGGTTGCTGAAGGGAAGTATTTCGACCCCACTTTTTCCTGTGGATTTGACTGGACTTACGAGTTATTTTCCAATGGTAAGGTTGTTTTCAGAGAAAAAACTCACGCCCCCAATATGTGCTATGACGAACTTGCAGTGATTGCACATCTGGAAGATAATGATCTGGATATTCTTCATATCAGTATAAGAGGCCCAAACGGGGGACTCGGTTTAGGCAAACTGGACCGCAAATAATGAAGACAGGATCACTTTTCGGAAATACGACTTACCCCCGGTTTTCACCTTCGATCCTCCCGAAACTGCGTAGGAGATTTCCCGAAAGCCTCCTGAAAAGAGCGCGAAAAATAAGACGGATCGCTAAATCCGACCTCGTAGGCGATCTGTGCGATGTTCAAACCGGAAGTCAGCAATAATTCTTTAGCATGCTCTAATCGGACGTAGCGCATAAAAACGGAAGGCGAATGTCCGGTTAGGGCCTTTACTTTTCGGTAAAGTTGCACCCGGCTGATGTTCACAGCCTCCGCTAATTGCACAATGCCGAAGTGCTCATCATCTAATCTGGCTTCAATGCCGGCGCGGACTTTTTGCAGGAAGACATCTTCCATTTCGAGTGCCGGTAACCTTTCATCCTGAATGGAAGCTTCGCCCCGGTAATACCGTTGCAGTTGTCGCCGTAACTCCATCAGTTTCTGCAAGCGGACGAACAATTCTTCTTTATTGAAGGGCTTGGCCAGATAAGCATCCGCTCCCCGCCGCAAACCGGCAATGCGGGATTGTACATCCGCTTTGGCGGTAAGCAGAATGATGGGAATGTGACTGGTACGTTCGTCCTGTTTTAAGGTAGCACATACTGCAAAGCCGTCTTTTTCGGGCATCATCACATCGCTGATGATGATATCCGGTACGGATTCAATCGCCTTGTCAATTCCCTCCTGCCCATTAGTGGCGGTAGTGAGTTGATAGTGGTCTTTCAGCAGACTACCCAGGTAGTGGATGAGGTCAATGTTATCTTCAATGATCAGCAGTCGGGGGCGGTTGACTTCCAATGCAGGCTGATGGGCTATTGCATTAAGCGCTTCCGCCGGAGAGATCAGGGTTGGCTTTAAGCGCTGTTCGGTCGGCTGTTTGCTCACGGCGGCCGCTTTTGTAATGGGCAAACTAATCGTGAAGATCGTTCCTTGCTTCGGTTGGCTGCTGACGGTAATTTGGCCGCCCATCAGCTTCACCAATTCCCGCGTCAGCGCCAGACCAATGCCGGTGCCCTCTCCTTTGCGGGTGGAAGTAGCATCTAACTGATGGAAGCGGTCAAATATCTTATCCAGGTCCTTTTCGGCAATACCGATGCCGGTGTCCTTCACTTTTATTTTCAGAAAAGGTGGTGAAGCCACGGCCTCTTCTTCGATCTGTAAATAAACCTGCCCTCCTTCCGGCGTAAACTTGATGGCGTTGGACAACAGGTTGGATACAACATCCAGCAGCTTATCAGGATCATAATCCATGACCAATTCATCCGGCCCACTTTGAAAATGTAGGCTGACGTCTTTAGCTTCGGCGAAAGCATGGAAAGATTCGAAAATATAGTGGAGGTAAGCCACGATATCGGCCTGTACGCTATTCAGCGGCATGGAACCCGATTCCAGCTTGGACAGGTCCAGCATCTGATTGACCAGTCTCAGCAGGCGCCGCCCGTTGCGTTTGATCATCTCGCTGCCCTCCAGCAACATGCGTTTGGGATCGTTGACCACCTGATCGGCCATGCCCAGTATGATGGTGAGCGGGGTACGGAACTCGTGGGTGATGTTGGTGTAGAGTTTGGTGCGAATCTCATCGACCTCTTTGAGCTTTACAGCTTCCGCCTTTTCCAGTTGCCTACTTAGTTGAAAACGATAAATACTGTAGATCAATAAGATCAAAACAAGAATATAGGCAAGATACGCCCAAAACGTAAGCCACCACGGAGGAAGTACTTT
>JAGQXH010000318.1 GCA_020436695.1 Lewinella sp.
GTTCATCTGATCGAGCATGGGATGAAGCGCCAATGGATTCATCCCCCGGCGATAGTAACCGAAATGCATGTTAAAAGATTTGTCCCAGTAATAATAGTCCAGCCCTGCTCCCTCAAAATAGCGAATGATTTTCTGGGTAGCGGTTTGTTTTTTGGTAATGATCATAGTCCTGAGGTGGTTTTTAACCCAAGGTATGCTATTTTTTCATTATTTTCAATTTTTTCTGAAATTAATGAATGTTAATACAGCGGTACTGCCCACAGTTCCGCCGTACCCACAATAATGTTGGAGATATGAAGGGCAATCAACTCATAGTGCGTCAATTGATAAACTTGCTTATCTTGATGTGAAGAAACTGTCTTCTGCTCAGGATGGATGAGATTCTCATCCTATATTACCAGATCCAGGCCAGGGATATTCCAGGTCGAAGCCCGAAATTTGATTTTTCTACGGTCAGACCAGGTGCCGGATCAAGTCGGATATAAGGGAAAGCTCCGGCAGATAACAAGAAGTGTTGATTTGGAAACTGATAGACATATTCCAAACCCAAAGCAAGATCAAGCATGATGTCACTGGCTTCCCGATCCCAGAAACGAAAGCTGTCCGAATGTGGTACGGCGGCCAAAGTAAGTCTGCCCTGGTGTGTATTTTTACCCATGGCTAAATAAAAGCCAAGAGGCAAAGCCAGATTCCGGCTCCAGATCCCCAACCCAACCCGGCCATAGACATCAATTCGTTCCATAGAGAAGAGGCGCCGGAAATAGTTGATGGAGTTAAATGGTGCTGCACCACCGGCCTCCAGCATTATGCCTTGCACGCGAGGTTTGGCGACCTGACTCCATAGTGGGATGGATAATGATAAACAAATCACCACCGTAATAAAGATTGCCTTGAATTCCATATCGATGAAATTTCTACCGGATATCCCGGAAGTCCGAAATTGCGAATATCTAAAAACAAAATTGATGAACCAACGTCTGTTACTCCTCCTTTTTTTACCCATTATATACTGCCTCTCCTGTAGTGAACCCACTTCCACCTCCGAAGTCGCCCGGCAATTTCACGCTACCAAAACGGAGGGTGTGATCCAGATCTATCAACAGGGGCAGGAACAAGCTGTTGTGACCCAACATGCGGCTGAAGATCATCGCCCGTACCTCCACCCTATTCTGGCTCCGGATTCGAAGGTGGAACTCACAGAATACAGCCCCGGGCATCATAAACATCAAACGGGGCTTTACTGGGGCTTTACGCGGGTAAACGGCACCGGAGCTCCCGCAGATACCCTGAAAAAGTGGTTTTATCGCCAGGACAAACCCGAGCAGATCCAGCAACAGATCGGTCGCGATTTTTTCCATCATCCCGACGACGGCTACTGGCAAAGACAATCACTGGATCTTCTGATCGATGAAGGAGAGCAACTCAAATGGCAGACCGTATACAATATGCTGGACGAAAACGCCAACCCTATTCTCAAAGAAACGCAAATCTGGACCTTTTCCGAAAAGAACGGGGAATACTTCCTGGATCTGGAATGGAAAGGAGAAGCCCTGACCGATATCACCATTAATGAGTTTGATTATGGCGGCCTTTTCCTGCGCATGCCCTGGAAAGAAGGGATTGAAGGAGAAGCAGTGAATGCCGCCCGTCAGCGCAATGAAAAAGCCGAAGGTCAAAGGGCCATGTGGGTAGATGTAGGGATGGAAGTGGAAGGGCTGGATGAATGGGGCCACATTGCCATTTTCGATCATCCCGACAACGACGGTTTCCCTTTGCCCTGGCGGGTTGATGGCCAATTGGGAATTGGGCCGGTCCGCGCCCGGCTTGGGGACTGGCAGATCAAAAAAGGAGAAACTGCCACATTCCGGCACGAAGTGGTGGTCTATACCGGCCAATTGAATGACATAGCAATGAATGATCGCTGGGCCGCCTTTGCCGGTGATGATGGCATGTACAATACGGCTTCCCTTTGGAATATTGCTCAGGAAGAAGGCCGCAATGCCAAATTTCTCACGCCCGAAGAAGCCGTTGCAGAAATGACCATTGTCGACGGCTACCAGGTAAACGCCTATGCGGCTGAACCCATGATCACCCAACCCATGGCCTTTTGCTGGGATGACCGGGGCCGTATGTGGATCGCAGAGAACCGGGATTACGAATCACGGGGTTCGGGCTTTTCCAATTCGGGGGACAGTCGGATCCTGATCATCGAGGATACCGACCACGATGGAGTGGCAGATAAACAAACCGTTTTCCTGGAAGGTATCCCCTTTCCTTCAGCTATTGCAGTAGGATTTGATGGTCTGTATCTCGGAGCACCTCCCAATCTACTTTTCATCCCGGATAAAGATCAAAATGACCGTGCCGATGAAGATGCCATCGAGGTATTGCTCACCGGCTGGGGTATTCGCGACCGGCACGAGACCATCAACAGCCTGCACTGGGGGCCGGACGGCTGGTTGTATGGGCTGGAAGGATTTGCGACCCCTTCCAAGATTCGCAAACCCAAAGGGAAAGGAAAGATCTATCGCCACCGGGAAGCATTTCCGGAAGATCTGCTGGAAGCTGAAGGGGTAGATATTAATGGTGGCGTCTGGCGGTACCATCCCACCAAACATCGTTTTGAAGTAGTTGCCCACGGCTTCAGCAATCCCTGGGGCATTGATTATGATGCCAAAGGGCAGTTATTCATTTCTGCCTGTGTGATCCCACATATGTTCCATATCATTCCCGGCGGTATCTACCAGCGGCAGGGCGGCCGGCACTTTAATCCTTATGTGTATCAGGATATTCAGACGATTGTAGACCACCGTCACCGTTCTGCCCACGGTGGTGCACGTATTTATCAATCCGATGCTTTCCCCCCAGAGCAGCAAGGACGTCTTTTTATGGCCAACATCCACGAACATGCGGTACTTTCCGATATTCTTTATACAAACGGTTCCGGCTTTAAGGCCAGTCATGGCGAAGACTTTCTCCTGGCCAATAATGCACAGTGGATCGGTTTCAGCATGGAAGTCGGGCCGGAAGGTGGATTGTATGTACTGGACTGGCACGATGCCGACATTTGCGGCAAGGAAGTATTGAACAAGGAAACCGGAAGGGTGTTCCGGATCGTGCCTGGACAATCATTGGCTAAAGACTGGCCCGGCCGTTACGACGATCTGAATCAGTTGAGCGACGAACAATTAGTGGCTTTGCAATGGCAGGCCAGTGACTGGCATACCCGGCGAGCAAGGATCATATTGCAAAAACGAGCGGCTACCGGTCCCCTCAGCAAAAAAGCCGTAAATGAATTATTCCAGAATCTTGATAATGAAGCAAATACGAACCTTCGTCTTAAAGCGCTCTGGAGCCTTCATATCACTCAATCCATAACTCCTGATCGCCTCACGACCTTGCTAACTGACGAAGATGCTTATATCCGCGCCTGGGCGGTACAAATGCTTTGTGAGGATAAGCAACCGTCTGCGGCCGTTCTTGCGCAGTTCCGGACTATGGCGCAAAACGATGCTTCACCGGTGGTACGGCTTTATCTGGCTGCAGCATTGCAACGAATGGAACTGACCGATCGCTGGGCAATTGCAGAAGGGCTCGTACTACATCAGGCGGATGCCGACGATCCTAATATTCCCTTTATGATTTGGTTTGGGATTGAACCGTTGGTCAGTAACAATGTAGACCGGGCTTTGACACTGGCGGCAAACTGCAAGATCCCCATGGTCACCAATCACATTGCCCGCCGTCTGACGGATGCCAATCAAATTGAGAAAGTAATTGCCGCCGCTGATAATCGCTCAATGGATCAACTGAGTTTACTAGAAGGGCTTTTGGCGGGCCTGGAAGGAAGAACGGACATTGAGGAACCAGCCAACTGGAAATCAATCTATGCAGACCTTTCTTCCAAAACGGAATTATCGGAGACCGCACTGCTCATCGGACAATATTTTGGGAGTGCAGCTGCCGCCGAAAAAATGCTGGCTACCCTGGATAACAAGCAGGCTGATCCGGCTCAAAAAGAACAGGCTATCACCAGCCTGGCAGATCAACAGAATACCGCATTACTCCCCAAACTACCGGGTTTACTGGAAGTATCAGGCTTGCAAATTGCGGCCATCCGTGCCATCGCCAATTTCGATGACCGACAACTTGGAGAACTGCTCTTAAGTAAATATCCAAACCTGCCACAAGCCGCCCGGCAGGAAGCCATACTTACCCTATCTTCCCGATCTACCTACGGGCGGCTATTGGCCGATGCTCTCAAAAACGGTAGCGTTGCCAAAAAAGATATCCCCCCCTATGTAGCCCTACAACTAAGACGAGTAGTCGGCAATGGCTTTGTCGAGATCTGGGGCCCGGTAGAAGAAGTATCGTCGGACAAAAAAGCAGATTACGCCAAATACCAGCGCCTGTTACAGCCCGCCGCAATCGCGGCAGCCGATCCCCGGGGCGGTAAAGCGATCTTCATGCGCACCTGTGGGGCCTGTCATCAGATGTTTGGTGAAGGAGGTGTAATCGGCCCTGACCTGACCGGCTCCAACCGCACCAATACAGCTTACCTGCTTGGCAACATATTAGAGCCCAGTAGTGAAATCCAGGATGATTATAAGCTGGTAGTCATTACTACACAGGATGGCCGCACCTACAGCGGAAATATCGTAGCGGAAAATGACCGCCAACTGACCATGCGGATCGTAGGACAGGATGAAGTACTGATCAATCAATCCAATATTCAAAGCAGGGAGGTCACTCCACGTTCCATGATGCCGGAAGGGCTGCTGCAGTTTCTCACTGATCAGGAAATACTGGATCTGGTTGCTTTTTTACAGAAGCGGGAAGAGATATAACGGACGCTGCGCTGACGGGCGCCCCGATGCCTACGGCCGGGGCTGATGGACGGGGTTGTGTAAAAAGTCCAACCATAACATATGTAGATATTGAAAAGGGGGCACCCGTCAGCGACACCAAAGGTGACGTGTCCGTCAGTCGCACTGAAAGCCACAACGTCAGTTAGGCCCGACGCAAGAGGGCCGTCCGTCACTGACCGTCGGGAACTCCGTATTAATAAGTCATTCATACAGGGAATATCGATATATTACCGTCAATAAAGGGAACCTTCCAAAGTTATGGCCATGAAACCTTCATTTTTGATCCTTCCTCTATTTTTTATGAGTTGCGGTATTGCCGGTCAGGGGCAACCATCAGTCACCCTCGAATCAGACGGAAAAGAAAAAAAAGTCGATATTTTGATCGACGGCCAGCTATTCACGTCCTATCGCTTCGATGACCAACGAAAAAAGCCGGTACTGTGGCCGGTGCTGTCACCGGAAGGACACGAGATCACCCGTTCTTATCCACTGAAAGCCAAGGCCGGAGAGCGGGTAGATCACCCGCATCACGTAGGCATCTGGCTAAACTATGGAGATGTGAACGGCCTGGATTTCTGGAACAATTCAGACGCCATTAAGCCGGAGCGGGCTGCTCATTACGGCAGTATTCATCATCAGAAGCTCACCAAGCTCAAAAGTGGGAAAGGGCAGGGCACTTTATCCGTGACTGCCGTATGGAAAGCGCCTGCGGGTAATACGCTGCTGGATGAAGCAACGACCTATACCTTCACCGCCAAAGAGCAGGTACGCATCATTGATCGTACCACTACCCTCACTGCCGGAGCAGACACTGTACATTTCACCGATAACAAGGAAGGGATGTTCGGTATACGCGTCGCACGTGAACTGGAATTGCCAAACGACAAAGCCATAAAGCTATCTGATGGAAAAGGCGGGATAGTAGAGGTCGAAAAACCCGATAATTCCAAAGTGACCGGAGACTATCTAAGTAGCGAAAATATCACCGGCGAGGAAGTCTGGGGAACCCGCGCCAAATGGATGAAACTTTTCGGCGAGATCGAAGGAGAGCCGGTGGCCATCGTCATTTATGATCATCCGGATAACGTGGGATATCCTACCTATTGGCATGCCCGCGGCTACGGCCTGTTTGCCGCTAATACGCTGGGGCAAAAAGCCATGTCGAAAGGCGAGAATGAGTTGAATTTCAAACTTGATCCCGGCCAGTCCACCACCTTCAAATACCGGGTGGCCATTTTCTCTGGAAAAGTCACCAAAGAAGAGATCGAATCACTGGCTACTTTTAATTAAAACGTGGCATGCCTAGACCTAATGACTGGAGACTTACGACTATCCTACTAATGACTTAGACAAACATTCCTTCACCAAACCAAACGATATATAAATGAAAAACAGAAGAACCTTTATCAAAAAGACCGTAGCCGGTGCCGCCGGAATGGCGCTGGGTGCAACGGCCTTTTCTGCGAAATCATACGAAAGGATTTTAGGGGCCAACGAACGCGTTGTAATGGCATCCATCGGCGTACGTGGACGCGGAAAGAACCTGCTGGAAAACTTCACCGGTATGTATAAGGACGGGGTGATGATCAAGACCATCTGTGATGTAGATACTCAGTTTTTAGGTGACCGGGTAAAACTGGCAGCAGACCGGCAGGACGGCAACAAACCCGGCACGGAAGTGGACATGCGCAAAGTATTCGACGATCCGGATATCGATGCCGTGGCCATCGCCACCCCCAACCACTGGCATGCGCTGTCTACGATCTGGGCCTGCCAGGCCGGTAAACACGTATACGTGGAAAAACCCAGTGCTCACAATGTCTGGGAAGGTCGTAAAATGGTGGAAGCGGCCCGTAAATATAACCGAATGGTGCAGGTCGGTTTCCAGAACCGCTCGATCAGCAACGTCATGCAGGCGATGTCCTTTTTACACAATGGCGGCATTGGTGACGTGTATATGGCGCGCGGCATGTGTTTTAAACCGAGAGACTCTTTTGGTATTGCCGAAGACAGTGCACCGCCCGCTACGCTCAACTATGACCTCTGGCTGGGGCCGGCCACCTGGCGTCCCTACAACGAGCTGAAAGGCCACTACAACTGGCACTGGCACTGGGCAACCGGCAACGGTGACACCGGCAATCAGGGACCGCATCAATTCGACATTGCGCGCTGGGGCCTGAATAAGAAAGTACACCCCGTCAAGGTGCAATCCATGGGTGGCATCTTCGGTATTTCCCCGGCTGAATGTTCTCAGGAAACACCCAATACCCAGACTTCCGTTTTCGAGTACGAAGACGGCAAGATCCTGGAATTCGAGACCAGAGGCCGTTATACCAATGCCGAGGCTCCGGCAGGTGTAAAGATCGGCAACCTTTTCTATGGCACAGAGGGCTGGCTGGAACTCAACGGCAGCCGCTGGAATGCGTACCGCGAACGGGAGAAAGAACCGTTTGCCGGATCGGAAATGGCGGAAACGGCAGCCGTAGGC
The DNA here is from genome assembly GCA_020436695.1 of Lewinella sp. Taxonomy (GTDB): domain Bacteria; phylum Bacteroidota; class Bacteroidia; order Chitinophagales; family Saprospiraceae; genus Flavilitoribacter. The sequence continues at coordinate 7,357 of JAGQXH010000318.1, forward strand.
GGTGATCAGACCTTCATGGCTGCTCCAGACAGTAAAGGGCACTTTGCCAACTTTATTGACGGAGTGCGGGCCGAGGACCGCTCGGTACTGAACTGCGACATTGAAGTAGGATTCCTATCAACGGTTCTACCCCTGATCGCCAATATATCCTACCGCGTGGGATCGTCTCTCCGCTTCAACGGTGAGTTTGAAGAATTCATCGACAATGAAGAAGCAGATATGTATCTGACCCGCCGGTATCGGTATCCATATGTTGTACCGAAAAATGTATAGTTGAGGTGTTCGGTATTCGATACTTGGTATGCGGCCCGATGCAGGATACCAGGTCTCGGATACCGATTTACACCCGAAAATTGAAATCGATGCCCGCAATGTTTAAAAAATCAAATCTTAATTACTAAGTTAGTCGCCGAATTTGATTTGTCAACCATTTCAATTTACGTACAGAAATTCCATTTTGCTAAGTTACAGGCAATTGGGGGTTCAAATTACACAAACGAAATTCTAACGAACAATGATCAACAAGAATAGACTCTTTTACGGCAGTTGTTTTGCCTTGATCACAACGGCTTTTTCTTTTAGTATCCGGGCGGGGATCATGCCGCAGTTGGAGGAGCAGCTTGGCCTGACGGCCACACAACTGGGCTTTACCAACCAGATGTGGTTCTGGGGCTTCCCCATTTCCATGATCATCGGCGGTATGATCTACCACAAAGTTGGCGGCAGTAAGATCATGCAATTTGCTTTCTTTGCACATGCTATTGGCATTCTGCTGACCATTTTTGCCAGCAGTTACGGTATATTGCTTTTTTCTTCCTTATTGATCGGTCTGGGTAACGGCTGTACGGAAGCCGCCTGTAACCCGATGATCGCCGATGCCTACGAGGGTAACACCATGAGCAAAATGATGAACCGCTTCCATATGTGGTTCCCCGGTGGTATTCTACTGGGAAGTCTGTTATCACAGGCTATGACTTCGATGAACTGGGGATGGCATCTGCAGGTAGCGTTAATTCTGGTTCCAACGGTAATCTATGCCTATCTTTTCTACGGACAGCAATGGCCTGCCGCTAAAACAGCAGCAGAGGCTTCCCTTTCCAGCAATGTCAGTGCCATGCTTAAGCCCTTATTTATTTTCATTCTGGTTTGTATGGCCTTCACGGCAACTTCCGAATTCGGCCCAAATCAGTGGGTACCATTAACCTTGCAAGGTAGTGGGGCCACCCCAATGCTGGTACTGGCACTCACTTTTGGTGTAATGGCCGTCGCCCGTTATTTTGGAGGCCATGCCGTTGCACAGTTCAACACTACCGGCGTACTGCTGGGATCTGCGATATTAGCCAGCCTGGGACTGTATCTTTTAAGTAGCATGTCCGGTGCCATGGTATACCTTGCAGCTGTTGTCTACGGGCTGGGTATTGCCTATTTCTGGCCTAATATGATCGGTTTTACAGCTGAATATATCCCCAAGAGTGGAGCATTGGGTATGTCCATTGTTGGAGCAATGGGTATGTTCATGTCCGGATTGGTTCAGCCTATTTTCGGTGGGCTGATCGATAGCAATCGCGAGATGATGGCTGCCGAAGGGCTAACCGGTGATGCGTTGAGTATGGCTACCGGTAAGATGACCTTATCAACTATGTCGCTGGTTCCATTGGTGCTCATCGTGCTGTTTACTATCCTTTATTTCTGGATGAAGAACAGATCTAAAACGGGAAGCGCGGACTCAGCTACAATTGCCACGGAGTATTAATGGGAAAGGTCTCCATTTAGCTTTAAAAATACTATTATCTGGATTTCATAAAACTCCAAAAGGGTGCCCTGCCCTTTCGGAGTTTTTTTATGTAAATTAGAGCAAACGAAAATCCAATACATCATGCAAGAAAACAAAACCCATTACGATCGTCGTCAATTC
>JAGQXH010000319.1 GCA_020436695.1 Lewinella sp.
GATAGTCAATGGCTTAACGAAATATTAAAAACCTAAAATTGGTTCATTTATTTTTGCTCCGTCACTTATCCCTGCCAAACTGACCAGATCTTTATCCTCCCTTAATTGTTTACAACGGAGATATCCGCAAGAAAATCGGAAGCCATATGGAAAACAACACCCTACACGACATAATCAAAAAGCGCATATTGGTACTCGATGGAGCCATGGGAACCATGATCCAGCAATACCGCCCGACGGAGGCGGATTACCGGGGAGAACGATTCAGGGACTGGTCCGTCGATGTGAAGGGCAATAATGACCTGCTTTGCCTGACCCAGCCGAAAATGATCGAGGCTATCCATCGGGAATACCTTATGGCCGGTGCGGATATTGTGGAGACCAATACTTTCAACGCCAACGCCATGTCCCTGGCCGATTATGAAATGGCGGAGCTCGTATATGAGATCAATAAAGCCGCCGCAGAGATCGCCCGGCAGGCAGCGGATGATTATCAGTCGCAAGACAAACCCCGCTTTGTGGCCGGTTCAATGGGGCCTACCAATCGTTTGCTATCGCTGTCACCGGATGTCAATGATCCCGGAAAAAGGGCCGTGACTTTTGAGCAGATGAGTAAGACTTACTATGATCAGGCTGCAGGGCTGATGGATGGTGGTGCCGACCTGCTCATGGTGGAGACCATCACCGATACGCTGAATGCCAAAGCTGCGATCTTTGCCATTCAGACCCTTTTCGAAGACAAAGGACGAGAGATACCCGTCATCATCTCCGGAACGATCACCGACGCCAGCGGTCGTACCTTATCGGGGCAGACAGTGGAAGCGTTCTGGGTGTCGATACAACATGCCAATGCTTTTAGTGTGGGACTGAACTGTGCATTGGGAGCAGAGGAAATGCGCCCGTATTTGCAGGACCTTTCTCGGGTAGCGAATGCCTATGTACATGCTTATCCGAACGCCGGCCTGCCCAATGAATTTGGTGAATACGATCAAAGTGCTGAAGAAATGCGGGAGTACATCCGGGATTTTGCCGGAAGCGGCTTTGTCAATATCATAGGTGGCTGTTGCGGCACCACTCCTAAACATATCCGTTTGATGGCCGAAGCGGTGGACGGCCTGCCGCCTAGAGCGCTGCCTCACATAGAGCAAATGACCCGGTTGGCCGGTTTGGAACCGCTTGAGATCCGTCCGGAGTCCAATTTTGTGAATGTGGGAGAGCGGACCAACGTAACCGGATCCCGGAAGTTTGCACGCCTGATCCGGGAAAAAGATTATGCAGAAGCCCTGAGTGTAGCCCGCCAGCAGGTAGAAGGCGGAGCCCAGATCATCGATGTCAATATGGATGAGGGCCTGTTGGATTCCAAACAGGCGATGATCGATTTTTTGAATCTGGTGATGGCCGAACCGGACATTGCCAGGCTACCCATCATGATCGATTCTTCCAAATGGGAAGTGATCGAGGCCGGCCTGCGGGTAATTCAGGGTAAGAGTGTGGTCAATTCCATTTCGCTGAAGGAGGGAGAAGCCGAATTCATTCGTCAGGCGAAGCTGGTTCGCCGCTATGGAGCGGCAGCCATTGTGATGGCCTTTGATGAATCCGGTCAGGCAGATACAACCGAACGCAAAGTGGAGATCTGTTCCCGGGCATATCGTATTTTGACGGAACAGCTTGGTTTCGCTCCGGAAGATATCATCTTCGATCCCAACATATTTGCGGTGGCTACCGGTATCGAGGAGCATAATGAATATGCGATGAATTTTATCGAGGCCACCCGACGGATCAAAGCCAATTGTCCGGGAGCCAAGATCAGTGGCGGGGTCAGTAATATCTCATTTTCTTTCCGGGGGAACAATGCGGTACGTGAGGCCATGCACTCGGCTTTCCTTTATCATGCTATCCGGGCCGGGATGGATATGGGGATCGTCAATGCAGGCATGATGGAAGTATACGAAGAGGTGCCCAAGGATCTGCTGGAAAGGGTGGAAGACGTATTGTTCAACCGCCGCGATGACGCCACTGAGCGTTTGACTGAATTTGCGGAAAACATAAAAGACAACGGCGGCCGTCAGCTCAAAAAAGATGAAGCCTGGCGACAGGATCCGGTAGAAAAACGTTTGGAGCATGCCCTGATCCGGGGTATAACCGATTATATCGAATCGGATACGGAGGAAGCTCGTCAAAAGTACCCGACCCCACTACAGGTGATCGAAGGTCCGCTCATGGACGGCATGAATGTGGTGGGTGATCTTTTCGGTTCAGGTAAGATGTTCCTGCCTCAGGTGGTGAAAAGTGCCCGGGTGATGAAGCGTTCGGTGGCCTACCTTACGCCCTATATCGAAGAGATGAAAGCTGCCGGCGGTGATACCAGGGGAAAAGGCAAGATCCTGCTGGCTACGGTAAAGGGCGATGTGCACGATATTGGTAAAAACATCGTCGGAGTCGTTTTGGGCTGCAATAATTTCGAGATCATTGACATGGGCGTGATGGTGCCGGCCGAAAAGATCCTGAAAGCAGCTAAAGAACAGGAGGTGGATATCATCGGCCTTAGTGGTCTGATCACGCCAAGCCTTGACGAAATGGTGCACGTGGCCGAAGAAATGGAGCGCCAGGGATTTACGATCCCGCTGCTCATAGGAGGAGCTACTACTTCACGCACTCACACGGCCGTTAAGATCGAACCTAAATACTCCGGACCGGTAGTGCACGTGCTGGATGCTTCCCGGAGTGTAGCGGTGGCTTCGACTTTATTGGGAGAAGATGAAAATTTCCGAAGCAATTATATTTTGGATAACAAAAATGAGTTGGCCCAGATCCGGGAACAACGTGCCGGAAGAGCTTCCGCCAAATCATATCTGAGTCTGGATGAGGCCCGGGCGAATAAGCATCAATTGGACTGGCAGGGCTACGAACCACCCCGGCCGCTTCAACCCGGTATACATGTTTTCGAGAATTATGACCTGGAAGAACTGTCCAATTATATCGACTGGACTCCCTTCTTTTCCAGCTGGCAGATGCGCGGTAAATACCCGGCCATTCTTGAAGATGAGCAATTAGGGACGGAAGCTCGCAAACTTTTCAATGATGCCCAGTCCATGCTGTGCCGGATCATCGATGAAGGCTGGCTGACCGCCCGCGCGGTGATCGGGATCTTTCCCGCCAATAGCAACGACCAGGACAGCATTGAAGTATATGCCAATGACTCTCCCCGTGACGAGGTCGTGACCATATTGCATCATCTGCGACAGCAGGTCAAAAAAGCGCCGGGCCGGTTTAATCATGCCTTAAGCGACTATGTTGCACCAAAAGAGAGTGGTAAGTCGGACTATATCGGTGCTTTTGCCGTTACTGCCGGCATCGGTATTGAAAAATGGGTAGCCAAATTTGAAGCAGATCATGATGACTATCACGCCATCTTGCTCAAGGCGCTGGCTGATCGACTTGCAGAAGCTTTTGCGGAAAGGCTCCATCAGCGGGTACGCACCGAATTCTGGGGCTATGCCGCCGCGGAAAGCCTGGAGAATGAAGAATTGATCGCCGAACAATATCGCGGTATCCGACCGGCACCAGGCTATCCGGCCTGCCCGGAGCATACCGAAAAGCGAACGCTCTGGCAATTGCTGGATGTAGAAAACAATACCGGCATGCAATTGACGGAAAGCTGCGCCATGTATCCGGCCGCTTCCGTGAGCGGATGGTATTTCAGTCATCCCGAAAGCAAGTATTTTGCTGTAAAAGGCATCCGGGATGATCAGGTGGCCGACTATGCCCGCCGGAAGGAGATGCGTTTGGAAGAGGCAGATCGGTGGCTGGCTTCGATTAAGGAATAAGGACGGACGCTACGCTGACGGGTTGCTTTAGTAATACATCGCAAGCACTCATCTGTTCTCCGTCAGGGACACACCGCAGGTGGCTCGTCCGTCAGACGCGCTGAAAACCGCGTCGTCCGTTAGCGAAGCGGCCGTCAGTCCCGGGCGAAGCCGGAGACGTTCGTATATTTAAACTTACCTTCACATCCAATTTACTTAGGCTTCCGAATTTTGCGTCAAAAGCTGTTCGGTAAAACTGCCTATGAAAAAAGAACTGGATATTGTAGTGCTTTCCGATGTACACCTGGGTACTTATGGTTGTCACGCCAAAGAACTACTTGAATACCTGAAAAGCATCAAAGTCGATATGATGATCCTCAATGGTGATTTTATCGATATGTGGCAATTTCGGAAACGCTATTTTCCAAAGGAGCATCTTCAGGTGATCCAACGCATCCTGAAAATGGCGGCCAAAGGAACTAAAGTATATTACATTACCGGCAATCATGATGATTTGCTCCGGCGCTACACCGATTTTTCCTCCGGGAATATTCACCTCAGAGATAAGCTGATCCTGCATCTCAACCAGGAAAAATACTGGATCTTTCACGGTGATGTTTTTGATTTTAGTGTTCAGTATTCTCCATTTATCGCCAAACTTGGGGGGCAGGGCTACGATATGCTCATACGACTCAACCGACTGATCAACCGGGTGCGTGTGGCTTTAGGCATGTCCCGCATGTCATTTGCCAAAAAGGTGAAGAACGGGGTAAAGAAAGCGGTGAAATTCATTGCCGATTTCGAGCAGACAGCCATCCGCATGGCGCGGGAACAGGGATATGACTACGTGATCTGTGGCCATATCCACCGGCCGCAATTCCAGCGTATCGAAGAAAACGGGCATACCGTTACTTACCTGAATTCAGGTGACTGGGTGGAAAATCTGACGGCACTTGAATATCAGGGCGGCAAGTGGAGCGTGTATGAGTACCACGAGGCAGATTACGCGATGGTCAGCCCCCGTCTTCAGGTAAGGTCAAAAAATGAGCAGTTGGAAGAGGAAGACCGTACCGACAAGCTCTCTCCGGAAGAGCTGCTGCAACATATTATGAGCCAGAGTGAAAAAATTACGTTGATGGGTGGATAAGAACGGCCGTTCGCGATGCTCCCTGACGAACGCTCCGATGCCTGCGGACGGAGCTGACGGTTTTGTCGTAGAAGAGCTGATGGTTCTTGCTACTACCATCTGTTCTCCGTCAGGGACACTGCAGGTGGCCCGTTCGTCAGACGCGCTGAAAGCCGCATCGTTCGCCAGCGTAGCGGCTGTCAGTGAGCCTAAAGGGAGAACGTCCGTTTTAAACCCTTACCCGGATCTGATCGCCCAATTCCAAAAAGGCCGCTTTCCAGTCTTCATCAATATTCTGCCAGTCCTCGGCCCGATATTTTTCCAACATGTAAAAATAGTGGTTCTGACTTTTCCAGTAATCGGCCGACAGTTCAAGCTCACCGATGGCCTTCAGGACCTGGATCAGTTGCTGTAGTTCTTTCAGATCTCCCGGGAAAAGATTGGAAATCGCCTGGTAAACCCTTTCATTAATGCGCAGGTGCAGGGCATCCTGATGAGTGAGCCTGACCTCCCATTTGCTGAATTCATCCACCAATCGTTCGATCTCGAGCAGGTTGAAAGAGTCATTCCTGCTGAAGAAAGCCTGTAGATCGCGATTGAGCACGAATTCCAGGGCACTCATATAAGCATTGGGCAACGGCATTCCGGTATTGGCGATGCCCGTCATGAGCTGGTAATTATCATTGTAGATATCCCGGAAATCACTCTCCGCTTTGGTCAGACTCTGCCGGATGATCTCATTGAGGATCTTTCGTTTTTCATCCCGGAACAGATGCCAGATGGAATAAGTATTGACGCCAAAATATTGTTGCATCAGGGCAAGCACCTCACCGAGGTTTGGCCGGTTAAAGGCTTCGATGATCAATTTGCTGCTTTCATCGAATTCAGTAGCAGGCATATTGGTGGAAATGGCTCCAATGATGTTTTGTTGACCGAGATGCAGGACGGCAAAGCTGAATTGTTTCTCTGAATGGGTTATACGGGAACGAACTGTGGTGTGGCCAGTCACCAGCGTTTGTACACCGGCGCGATGGCGTTTCAGTACTCCGTTATCCGCTACGTAGTTGAACAGCTTGAGTTCTTCGGGGCGTTCTTCAAACAGAGAAGCGGCCGCAAAGTGCATCCCCACCCGCTCCAGATCGACCCGGGCCGGCATCACATTCTCCTGGTAGCTTACGGCACCGTTCTCGTATACATTACTTGGGGCAGCAGCGAGACGCTCCTGGAATTCGTCGTGGAAATTGATGCCGTGCACCTGATTCGCGTAATAGATGGCCCGGTTGGCATATTGCAGGATCTGATTGGTTTCAAGGCCCGATATTTCATCGAAAAACCAACCGCAACTGGTAAACATCAACATGGCCTGACGTTGCATCTCCATCAATCGCAGCAGCTGGCTCTTTTCTCCATTTTTCAGTTCCTCTTTGGCGTGGATCTTGATAAATGACGCAATGCTGGCCGGGTCTCTGGTAAATGTAACGGAGATATAGTCATTTCGCGCACTCCAGGGATCTTTGAGCAACTTGCCTGCTTCCATTTCGTAAATGGGAACGAGTTTGTCGCGCAACCAGTTTAGAGTTTTGCGCAGGGGATTTCTCCATTCCTGCGTCCAGCCGAAGTGTCCTCCGGAATTACACCCGCAATTAGAACGCCAACGCTCTACTCCGTGCACACAACTCCAGCTGCTTTTTTCCCAGATCCGGGCTTCCCATTCGGGAGGGAACAGTTCCAGGTACTGACCGTAATTGGTTAATTCGACGTCTGCCCGGGCCATGATCTCATTCAGACAGGAGGCCAGCGCCATCTCTCCCCGGGCGTGATGGTGACCATAGCTTTCTCCGTCAGTTGCAATGTGCAGTAATTGCGGTACTTCATCGAAATTGAAAGAACCGGTCAGCCGGCGTGCAAACGCTTTCCCATCATCCAGTAGCCGTTCAAATGCTACCGCCTGTGAGACTTCTCCGTGATAGAAAAAAAGATCAATATGTTTTCCTGACGGCAGATTGCAACGGTATGGCCTTCTGGGATCAATGGAATCGGGTGCCAGTTCGGTCCATTCGTTGCTGCCGATCTTGCGGATAGAACGGCCTTGTCGGGGAGCCAGAATGGTAAATTTGATATCATTTTCCGCCAGCACTTCCAGCGTTTCTGTATCGGCAGCGGTTTCCGCCAGCCACATTCCTTCCGGTTTGCGGCCAAAGCGGTATTCAAAGTCTTTGATCCCCCAAATGACCTGCGTTTCCTTGTCCCGTCGATTGGCCAGCGGCATGATCACGTGACTGTGCACCTGCGCTAATGCCGATCCGTGGCCGCCAAAATGAGCCTGGCTCTGTTGGTCGGCGGCAATGATGGCGGAGTAGGTTTCCGGATCTTCCTTCTCCATCCAGCTCAATAGTGTGGGACCAAAGTTGTAACTGATATAAGCGTAGTTGTTCAGAATGTTGATGATACGAAGCTGGTCATCCAGAAGCCGGGCGGCAGTATTGGGCGCGTAACACTCAAAATTGATACGTTCGTTCCAGTCGTGAAAAGGGGCTGCGGAATCCTGTAGTTCTACAACTTCCAGCCAGGCATTTTCGCGGGGTGGCTGGTAGAAGTGTCCGTGTACACAGACATATTTATTAGCAAAACTCATGCACTCAAATTGATGTGGCGAATTGGCGGTAAACCTAAATGAACATAGTCGTACCTCCCAGAAACTACAAGAGTTCAGGCCCGTGTTTGTTCAAGTGTTTACAACCTTCATTTTCAGCATTTCCCCGATAAAAACCAAGAGTTATTACCGGTGAAGTGCGCTAAATTAAACATTAGTGTAGGATAAACACTATCATTTGAGAGAAGAATTTTACACATATTGCTGCGTGATGGCGTTCAACAAAAATTGATTGAATGGATAGGCGGTGTGCCAGTATTCCATCAGGTCATCTGATAGCATCTCCGAAAGGATCGATTGAGCCGGTAATTCGGTCAGGGTATAAAATTGTTTGTTGGCTAAAATGGGTAAACGATCGGATGCTTCGGCGAAAGGAGCAGGCAACCGCTTGTTGGTTTCCCCTTTTACATCGCCTAATTTTTCTCTAAAGGAAGGGGCAGTACTAATGGAGTGCCACCGATCCGGTTGTTGCAGGATCGCTTCCCGGATCAGGTTAAGCTGTGCCTTATCCGGACCATAACATCCGGTCATGATGCCCAGCATATCCGGAGACAACCGAATAAAGAAACCGGGGATACTTTTGTCTTTGCGTCCGCCCCTGGAGATAAAAGCAGTTACATAGGTATTGTAAGGAGCTTTGTCCTGAGAAAAACGAATGTCCCGGTTTATGCGCAAAATAGCATCTTTAGGGGTGATCAGAAGATCGGGATCATAAGGTCTGATCTTTTCGATCAATTCACCGACCAGGGTCTCGAAAGGTCGCTTAACGGCGTTTTCGTAGCGTCTTTTATTTTGGTGGAACCAATCCTTATGATTGTTTTGCGACAGCTCCTCAAAAAAATGTAAAAAGTCGGTAGTGAATAGCGCCATAATGTTGGATGTTTGTTGATTGGGGATCAAGGTTCAATTTGCTACCGATTGCCGGTTGGTCCGGGGTGAACCGTCCATCCGGCAACCGGTAACAACAATGAGCTCACAGTCGGTTGATTGACGTACAAATGAAATTTAGTGGAGTAGATTTACCCCATGGAATGAAAAGCCACCCGGTTGCCTTCCGTATCCTTGAAAACAGCCATAAACCCATTCTCTCCGATTGATGTTTTGGGCATGACTACTTCTCCTCCGGCATGGGAAACCCGGGCCAGTGGTACAGACAGATCATCCCCTCCATTCAGGTAAACCAGTGTACCAGCCTCTTGGGGCAGGTTGCCGTTGCCATGCGTAACACAACCACCTACACCTCCGTCTGCAGCCGGGAAGAAACCCATCCGAAAACCATCCATATCTACGGTTTGCAGCTCGGCATCAAATACCTGTGCGTAAAAGTCTACAGCTCTTTTAAAATCTACACTTGGTAATTCAAACCAGTTGATCGCATTTGCCATTTCTGTAATTTTTGTTTTATTAAATTGATTACAAAACAAATATAGATTATAAGCTAATGCAGGATCGGATGAAATTTCTTGAAAAGTAAATTTCTGAAAGATAATTTTTTGTATAAATAATTGAATTTCAATTGATAAAATACAAGTTTAGGATGTTTTTCAGATCCAATATATCATTCCCTGAATTTTCAAATTTTACACTTTTCAAAGTAAATACTGGAAGTTTCCAGTCGTAAGTCAAAGAGATGAATGCGAACATGTAGGATAAGTA